>NZ_CAUWGY010000068.1:0-12386 GCF_963558415.1 uncultured Ruthenibacterium sp.
TGTCATGTATACGGTCTGACCGCCCAGAGAATACACGCCATTGGGCATACCGGCCGCCCGCATAGAATCGCTGATCAGGCAAACACGGTCCTCTCCGAACCACTTGAATACGCTGCGCACCACTGCCGGATGCAGGTGAATTCCGTCCGAAATCATCTCCACATGCTCTGCGTCATCCGATGCGGCCCCAACAACACCCGGATCCCGGTGTGCAAAAGGCGGCATTGCATTGAACAAATGCGTTACATGGGTGGCACCCGCCTGAAACGCGGCCTTAGCCTGCTCATAATTCGCAGTAGTATGCGCAATGGAAACAACGCATTTCTGGCTTGCATGTTCAATAAAAGGCACTGCGCCGTCCAATTCCGGCGCGACATCGATTAGTTTAATCGCTCCGCCGGAAATTTCGAACAGACGATCGAACATGGCAATATCCGGATCTACGATGTATTTTTCAGCCTGCGCACCCTTTTTCTTTTTGGAGAAGAACGGTCCTTCCATATTGATGCCGCGTAAAACCGCGCCGCCCGTCTCTTTTCCTACATAGGGTTTTGCCACTTGGAAAATGGAAGTGAGAATGGGTTCGTCGAACGCCATTGTTGTACCGCAAAAACTGGTCACGCCCTCGCTGCCAAGATAAGCACTCATCGTTTCAATATGCTCGGCACCGCCATCGCAAAAATCTGATCCCTTAGAACCATGAATATGAATGTCCACAAAGCCAGGTGTGACATATTTGCCCGTTACATCCAGTTCTTCCTCACCATGCAGCGTGCCCGCCGGGGCAACTCGCGTGATTTTTTCGTTCTGAATCTCAACATCCGCATTCACGAATTGAGCTTCTTGTGTAAACACAAGACCATTTTTTAAAATCATACACGTTCACTCCTGTTTTTTCTTTTTCCGGGTACTTGTTTCTTTACCTTTATTATAACAAAAAAACGTTTTTGTCCAACTCGTTTCATAAAAAAGAGCTAATCGTGCTAATACTGTGCATCATTGCACACAAGGCTCACCAGCAGTGCTCTGTCCATCCACCCAATCAATGGTATGTGCCATTACACAAACTTTCATTCTACGAGACTTGCAGGCACCCTGTTCGCACCCTTCGTCATCCGGGTCTTCCGGAAGCACAAAAGTGACTGGGCCCACTTCTACATCCATGCAGCCCTCCTCAAAGTGTGCAGGTACGGTAATTGCCTTAAAGCCTCTTTGTTTTTCCTCGCCGGTGCAGCTTACCTCTGTAAGAATCAGTCCAACCGCGACACGTCTGCCCGGACATACATTTTTCAAAGTCATGCGAAGCTGAAGCAATCTTCCCTGATCCTGCAGCATAATATCTCCCAAATCACAGCTTACACGGTCTTCACAGGAAGGCATGCACAGTTCGATGGGATTGCAATCGGGATCCGGTTGCGGGCTGCCACCCTCCACCTCGACCACGGGATCCGGAAAACGAACATCGTCTCTGGCATCATCGGTAAAGCGGATGCTTTCGTTGACAGGAATGGTTCCGGTAAAGCTTCCTTCATATCGAACCGTAAAAGTCAGAGAGGCGGTTTGTTCTCCAGTCTTTCCGAGTACTGGAATACGCCAGTCCAACGCACGGGGAGAAAGCTGCATAACCGCACCGAATTCGGGAGCAGCAATGTCAATGATTACAAATCCCTCACTTACCAGCTCCTCAATCAATACATTTTCGGCCCCCGGTTCCGAGATATCCTCGGCTACTTCTTTGAACAATTGTTCCAATTCTTCCGGTGTCGGTGACACTCGTACATATTTGCTGGATGGAGTAGAAGCCCACTCCCGAAGAGTTTCTTCATTGATGCCATCCGTACCTACAAGACCGATGCAATAGATTTCCACGCCGCTCTCGCGCAGTGCTTGTGCTACAGGTGCCGGCGCGGGTCCTACTGTGGGCTCTCCGTCTGTAAACATAACACAGATGCGGCGGCCAGTGGTTCCCAGCATTGCCTGCGCCTGTCCGAATGCAGCGGCCTGATTCGTATTTCCCTGAGCCTGAAGCGCATCGATTGCCGCATCCAGTTGCGAAACAGAGGTCGTCAGTGGACTATCCACGGTAGCGGTTGCGGAAAAGCTGATGATTCCAATCTCGCTTCCACCGAGCAATTCACTGCCATCGGGCGATCCGGTATTATGGGCGATGATGCTTACAAAATCCTTGGCGCCAGATTTCAGGCTCTCCATTGCCTGCCCACGCATGCTGCCGGAACGGTCCAGTAAAAGCGCAATTTTTACAGGATTGCTGATGATGGTTGGTTCTGCAGTAATGGAAAGTGTCACCTGCATGGTATCTCCAAACGCAAGTGAAGTTTTGTTGGTTGTTTTATTCGCACTTACAATAGGCATAGTAGTCCCTCACCTTCTAAATTTGACGCAATTCCTGCGTCTTGCTGTATGCTATGCCCTTGCTCGCCAGCCCGTTCTTGGCGTTCAACCGTATCATTTCAGGATTTTCCGGAATCTTTCCGGAAACAATTTCTATATCCGCACACTTTTTCCTTTTTTTAAAAAATTTTTGATTTTAAGAAAATTTGCTGACATCGCTACACCCGCATGCTACAATAATAGAAATCACCGGATTTTGGGCGTATGCAACCATGGAGGCCTTTTTATGAAAAATGATTTTGACGATCTTTTAAATCAGGTATTTGGAAAACGTGGCCAAATAAATACGGCGAACACTTCTCTTCCGGAGCTTCACGCACGTCCATCCGGACCCAAACGGAATGCAGCCGCAGCCCGCCCTAAAAAATCTTCTATTGACACAGTACAAAAAAACGTACTGGAGATGCAAAAAAATCTAGAGGCAAGAGCAGCTCAACAACGCCAAGAAATTGAGGCGCTGAATCAAAATGCACTTGCAGATATCAATCGAATCGAACAAGAACTTGAAAAACCTGAGGTCAAGGCACTTGCCCAACCCCAGCGTGCAAAAACACAGAAGTTGACCGGCCTAGAAGGATTTGATGGTCTTTTTGAATTTCTTCAGACACATGTATTTGGACAAGATGAGTATTTGCGCCAGCTTTGCATTGCTCTCAAGCGACCTTACGTCATGGGGCATTCCGGACAGCGCTCCCGTGGTGCTATTTTTATCGGTGGTCCCTCTTGCACAGGTCGCAAACTTGCCTTGCGCCAAGCGGCTACTTTTTTGTCTCAAAAAAATGTATTTGTTTCGGCGAACATTGCATGGATGGATTTAGCGCTTTATCCCACATCTGCAGAGGAAAAACTCTTTTTGCAAGACTTATATATGGCGCTGGCCGGCTCGTGTGATTTGGTCGTTTTCTTGAATTCCGCGGAATGTCATCCTGGTTTTCTCACAGTTTTAAGCAATCTGGTGCAAAAAGGAGCTCATCCGCTTGCAAATCGGTACGTTTTGCAAAATGGGCGGCTCGTAGATGCAGGCGCCTCACTTGTCAAAGAGGCCGTGAGTCAGTTAACTCCGAATGGAAAATATCTTTTCTTTTGTGAAAATACGAATATTCAAAAACTTGCAGATCGTTTTGGCGGACCATTTGTTTCCGCGTTGAGTGATCAATGTCAAACGATCCCACTCACTCTGCAAGCCAAAATGGAAATCGCCCGCCGAGAACAAGAACTTCTCATTACACGTGCTCATGAAACATTGGATTTCTGTGTAACCGTTGAACCAACGGTGCTCTCGCTTGCCTGTGAACATGAGAAAAACGACCCGGGTGCCCAACCGCTCCTCACATTTTTTGAACAGCTTTACCACGCTTTGGCACAATACAAGTTGGAACATGAGCTTGCAAAAGAACTTCCCGTTTTGATTGATGCAAGCGCAGGAAAGACATGCATCCGCTTTGGCGAAATCCAAGCGAATCTATCTGACCTTCTCCCCGCTGATTATCGAGGGAACGTGGAAGAGGTGAAAGAAGAACTCCGTCAAATCGTAGGATTAGAAAATGTAAAAGAATATATTTTAAGCCTCGAAGAGAATTTCAGTGTTCAAAAGCGTCGGGAGAGCTTGGGATTAAAAACAAGCGCTGTATCGATGCATATGATTTTTACCGGAAATCCCGGAACCGGAAAGACCACCATCGCTCGACTGGTCAGTAAATACCTCAAGGCCATTGGCATTCTGAGCGGTGGGCAGTTGGTGGAGGTAACACGAGCGGATCTTGTTGGAAAATACGTCGGTCATACCGCCCCTCTGACTACCCAAGTTCTAAATTCAGCTTTGGGCGGGGTGTTGTTCATTGACGAAGCATATAGCTTATATCGCGGAAAAGATGACAGCTTCGGCCTGGAATGTATCGATACATTGGTAAAGGGCATGGAGGATCATCGAGACGATCTGGTTGTTATTCTTGCTGGATATACACGGGAGATGAACGAGTTTCTTCAGGCAAACAGTGGATTGAAAAGTAGATTTCCAAATATTATCGAATTTCCCGATTACACTGGAGAAGAGCTTGTTGCCATCGCTCAGCTTCAGGCAAAGAGCAAGGGCTATATTTTGGATGAACAATGTATCGCACCGCTCACAATCTATTTCAATGCAGTTCAGCTCACACATGCACGCGAAGCTGGAAATGGTCGTCTGGCTCGCAACAAAGTGGAGGAAGCAATTCTGACACAATCCAGACGTGTGGCAAAGGATCTTTCAGCGGATTTGTCTGTACTCTTGTTAGAAGATTTTGATTTGGAAGATGTCGCCCAAAACGAAAAGGAGGTCCCATAAGGGACCTCCTTTTTTTCATTTTAACCGTTGTACGGGCCTTCCTCTACAAATTGTGAATTGTATTTGCTATATGCCGTATGCCGAAGCAGATAATCGGCCCATGCGGCGTAGCCCGCCGGGACCATGTGTATTCCGTCGTATGTGCCCACATAATCCGCACGCAGATAACCGTTGTCATCCACCAAAGCTTCCTGCACGTTCACAAAATAGAAGCCGCGTTCTACCGCCATTTTTGCAATTTGATCATTGAGTTGCCGCAAGTGGTCATTGGCCAAACGCGGCTTGGCTATTTCCTCTTCTGCAGTGACAGGCGTGATGCTCTGCACATAGATGGGTACATTGGGGAAAGTCTCCCGCAACCAGTCCATCAACTCACCATAATAGTGCAAAAACGCGTCATCCTCCTGTGCGAGCACTGCGTTTGTACCCAGCAAAAGATAAATATTATCCGGTTTTTCTGCGGCGATGGCATCCTTGGTAACTTCTTCCACACCGTTGTAGTTTTTGGCCGTGCCGCCATCTAAAATAAATTTCGGGCTGATGCTCTTATACGCATGGACAATAGCCACATCGCTGGTGGGTTGATAGAGTCCGAAGCCCTGGGTCAGAGAATCTCCAATAAACAACGCCGTGCGGAAATATTCCGTGCTTAGCTTTCCGTTGGCCGGAAGCGCCAACATGCGCGCATCGGCAGTAAGTTGCAAGTCAGTGTTGATGGTACGCTCCGAAGGAACATTGGTATCCCACTCCTCCGCTTCCACAGGCTGTGTTTGAACAGGTGTTTGCTCTTGCTGTTCCTCCTGTACAATGGTCGATGCCACCGGCCATTCTATCACGGGTTCTCCATGGATCATCTTGACCATGGTATATAAAATTCCAAACAGCAATGCCACGATCAAAACTGCAAGGCCTGCTTCTATGAGCAGAATGCGGTTCCTTTTCCGCCGCGCCCGCGCTTTGAATCCACGATAGGTTTCCATCACTTTCCCCCCTAATAGAGAAGTTTTTCTTTTATCATCCCAGGTATAACGGAGAACCAATCAGATACGGATTCTCCTTTTTATAAGCAGTATGCGTTATGAGATACTCCCGCCATGCGTCATAACCCGCATCGTTTAAATGAATTCCATCACCTGCCACATATTCCGGCAGAAGAGCACCATCCTCACCTGACAGCGCTTGGTACAGGTTTACGAAGTTCAACCCTCTACTATAGGCCATTTGAGCCAATTGATCATTAACGGACTGAATACGGGACAATTGATAATTTTCATCTTCGGCCGCTTTCTCTGCCGACACCGGTGGAATTGCTTGAATATAATAAACAGTCTCCTTGGGAAGTTGCCCAATCAGATAATCCAAAAAGTCATTGTAATATTTAATAAATGCCTCATCTGTCAAATTCTGAAGGGAATTCGTCCCCAAAAGAATATACACCTTTGTGGCATTCGCTGCAAGAATTTCATCAATCGCAGTTACCTGTTGGCCATCCACATTGGTCACAGTCCCTTCGGTCAATTCCTTAGGGCCTACTCCCACATAAGCTGCGTATTTGGCATTTTTAAAGCTGCTGTTGTAAATTTGGAACCCTTGCGTCAAGGAATCCCCAATAAACAACGCATCGTCAAAATAGCTCATATCCACACGGCCATTTTCCCATAACGACACTAAGGAAGCCGTGATAGGAAGCACGGCGCCCACATCCTGCTGTATCTGAGGGCCAACGAGTCCGGACACTTGTGAAGTCGGCGGTGTCTGTTGTCCAGAGCTCGAATCCGACTGCTCTGTAAGAACTTGGCTACCGGAGTCTGCCGGTTGTGAAGCCCCTGACGAATCCGATGTTGCCAGTTTTCCCGGTGCTTCCAACAGTGCTGTGATAGGAATTGCCAAAAGCAAAATCACAACAAAGGCCCCAAGAAAAAAGCCACAACCGTTTCCCTTTTTTCTCTTTTTTCTGGATGTGCCCATATTTTTTCGGACAGCGTTCCCCTGCCTTGGGCAAGCAGGTCGGGATCCCCCCGTTGTGTGTGCACGCCCTGAAGAAGCAGCGTTTCCAACGGGGATTGTAAACATCTGCTCTTTCGCGCCGGGTTTCGAAGTTCTCTCTGGCTTTGCCGTGTCGTAATCAAACACCTTACGCACAGGTTTTCTCGAAGGCGAAGAAGGGCGCTGATTCCTTTTTTGTTCCATACAGCTCCTCCTTGGCACAATATTTGATCTATGTTCCACAAATTACAAAAACAGCGCAGAACATCCCAATATAAATTTTATTATACCCTCTTTGTCAAATCGGTTCAACCTCTTTTAACCTCGCATTTTGACGATATGCCGTAGAAGGTACAGAAATTAAAAATAGAAACTTTTTTCTCTCATTTTTTCAAAACAACCAACAACGTTGAAAGGCGCACAAACAATTTAATAGAGATAAAATCGTAGAGTTTTTCAATAATAGTATGTGATTTTTATTTTCAAATTAAATCCGCAACGCCGATTTTGTGAAAAAGCTCTTTTATTATCAAAAAAGGCTTCACCTTTCCGCTTTGGGTTAAAGTGAAGCCTTGTATTTTAGAGCTATTTTTTCTTTTTTAAACCCAATTTGCATTGGGCATCGCTTCTATCAATTCTTCGGGAATTTCCACAATATTTCCCTCTTCTAATATAGTATCACGCAACGCATCAGCCAAATTCAACTCTGTCTCATCGCCCATGTCACTCAAAAGTAAAATAAGCTCAAAGTAAGTACTTGACTCGCTTCCACTGTCTACCATCGCATATGCAACATCCGTACGTAAAAGCCAATAAAATTTAACCATTTTCTCAAGTTCAAAGTCTTTTCCGGATGAGGATTCTGAAATCGAATCTAGATCTGCCTTTTCTCTTTGAATAAATTCCGTGTTGCCCATTTTTTCATAAATTTCACCAATAGGCACATTCTCCATTGTCTCCCTTGAGCCATATTCATCCGCTCTCATCTGCTCCCATGCTTGTTCGCAACTGTTCCAATAAGAGTCGTTATAACGTTCTAGTAGCACTACTGCTCGATAGTATGCGCCATCACTGACACCTTCAATCTTCGAAGTCAATTGTTCAATCAGTTGTTGCGAATTTTTATAATCGCCTAATTCTTCCAAGGCAACAATCGCCTGTTCTATTTCGCCTTTCTCTATTAATGACAGTGCATTATCATATCTTTTTTTATTCTGATTTGAGGCAACAAACAGCACCCCTGCAACAATAATCACTAGGGCTAATATTATGATACCAATTGTCAAAATAATCCGTCTGTCGACCTTTTTAGGCGTTTGAGATACCGAAACCGAATCTTCGAACGAAACATCATTCGAATTCATTACATTTTCATTTTCGATTAGCGCACTTCCACATACCGAACAAAATTTTCCTTTTCCTTCTTTTCCGCATTTGGGGCACACCATATTTAACTCACCTCTTCAATCTGTAAAGAATAATCACTGACTGTTCGCGATGGTTTTTCATACATAATATCAAAATCTGTTTCTTCTCCCGGCCCAAGAGTTCCGTAAAAGAAATCATAATCTGTGCCAATTATCTGTCCCGAATGATCCTCCAATTTTACAACGACTTTAAAGCTAGAAATTGTTTTATCCTCGGTAATGTTGCGTACTGTTCCTGTAATATGTCCATAACTGCCACCTGAGTATTCTTTCTCAGAATCAACTATACTCAAGTCCCATTCATCGGGGTAAGTTGCCTTTTCTTCTATATCCTGGTAATACTGTTGCAGCCACTTTTCATTCTTTGCGTTTGCTAATGTCTCTCTTGAGGTTTTTAATGAACTAAGTGAATACCCCACAAAGAAAATAATAATTGCTATTGCACAAATGGGAAAAATCTTATTTATGGAGTTTTTACGCGTCTCTTGTCTTGTTTGGAGCGGCTTTCCACAATTTGCGCAATAAAGGGATCCATCCGGGTACTCACGTCTGCAATTGTGGCAATATTTCATGATTTTTCACTTCCCCCTTTGTGCATTAACAGCACGCCAAAAAAGATGCCCATTGCGCGTAGCGCCATAGCATATCCCGCATAAATATTTCCCAGCTCAAAATAGTAGGCCTCTTCTAATGTTTTTCCGCCTACGGATTCAATTTGCATAATCTGTGCGCCACCATCGGCCACCAATTGTGCTGCTATAAAGAACATCACGGCAACCAAGAGTCCACATGCAATCATTATATAATTCATCTTTTTCTTATTAGATTTTACAAATTTTGAATTTGTTTGTTGCGAATTTTGACAGTCCGTTTTATCAATGGTCTGTCCGCAATTCGGGCAAATCTCGCCATCCAAAACTTTTGTGCCGCAATTTGTACAATACATAAAACTACCTCCTCCTTTTTTACTTAATTATAGGAGGAGCGTCGCTCGTTGTCAACAAAACTATACATTTATAGATAATTATATATCATTCAGTGCATAGTAAAGTTATCACATAAGGAAGTGATAACTTTGATTTCTACCACAATCAAAACTCTTCGTGAAAATATGGGACTCTCTCAAGCCGCTTTGGCGAAAAGACTTGGCGTTACACGCGCCAGTGTAAACGCTTGGGAGATGGAAATTTCTTCGCCTACCGCACAATATCTTATTGAAATGGCTCGACTATTTCATACTTCAACCGACTTTATTTTGGGGTTGGATCCTGAAGAACAAATTATATTGCGTGGAATGACGGATGAAGAAAAACGTCTGGTTTACAATTTGGTCGAGTACATTTCCCAAAATCACGAATAAAAAAAGACGTGCCTCAAATACGGCACGTCTTTTTGATACTATCATCACTTACCGCCTGTTTCTCTCGCCAAGTTTCCTAATGATACTGGCAGTTCATCGAACGGTGGGAGCAATACAAATCTCACATGAAACAGAAATATAATTTCTATGAGAGACATATCGTTACGCTTAAGCAATCTTGTGACTTTTTTTATCCAGGCGCATCTTGTCCGAAATCATGGCGATGAATTCGGAGTTGGTAGGTTTTCCGCGCAGATTGTGAATGGTATATCCAAAATAGCTATTGAGTGTATCCACATCGCCACGGTCCCATGCCACTTCAATGGCATGGCGGATTGCCCGCTCTACGCGACTTGCTGTTGTATTATTGCGCTTTGCAATCTCCGGATACAACCGCTTTGTGACGCTGTTAATATAATCGTGGTCCTCCACAGTCATCAGAATCGCATCTCGAAGAAATTGATATCCTTTGATATGCGCTGGAACACCAATTTGATGAAGAATCTCTGTCACGGTACATTCGTCATCCACACCATGGTCGGCCACTCCGCCACGACCAACCATAGAACAAATTCGCTGGGCCATTAATTGTGCATCAAAGGGCTTTAAAAAGTAAAATGAAAAGCCTTTATCCATAATTTCACTTTCCAGTGTATCATCCGTAAAACTTCCTGCTACAAAAAATCGGGCATGTCCCATTCCTTTTTCATCGTAACACTGTTTTACGCTCAACGCATCCAGACCAGGCATGAAGGCATCCAGCAATACAACATCCGGGTTTTGTGATTCAATGACATTCAGAACTTTTCTTCCGTCTTTTTCACACAGCGTCACTTGAATTCCCTGCCCCGTTAAGGCCTGACGACACTGTTCCGTTGCCGGCGTTCCAAAATCTGTCATAATCATTTTTACCTGTTCCATTGTTTGTCTCCTCCATATGGCTTTTTCTTAAACCTCACGTGCTTTTTTGTGTGGGTTCGGTTTGTTTTGACAACCAAATATTACCATATATTTCCAATTAATGCAATGGTTTCCAGATAAAAATTTCCATTTTATGGAAAATCTCTTATGCTGCCTGTTGATAGGATAGCGCTGTATCCGCTGTTTTTAACATATTTTCTGCAAAGATTCCATACCCACGTGTGGGATCATTGACAAAAACATGCGTCACTGCACCGATCAACTTTCCATTTTGAAGGATCGGACTTCCACTCATACCCTGTACAATTCCGCCTGTTTGATTAAGCAAATTTTGATCCGTTACATGAAGAATCATATTTCGGTTGGGATCATCCGCGGACAAAGCCACTTTTTCAATCTGCACCGAAAAGCTCTGCGGAGTTTGACCATCCAGCGTGGTTATAATCTCCGCGGGACCGGTTTGAATTTCTTGCGCCAACGCAATTTGTGCGTCGGTTCCTTTCAAATACGAAGTGGCTTTTCCATATACCCCGGTTTCTCCATTTACCGTAATAGTACCGGTAGGAATCGCAGAAGAAAAGCTCCCCTTCAACTCACCCGGACTTCCGGCAGTACCTTTGGTTACGCCAGTAATTGTTACGGGTACAATTTCTCCTTTCAAGAGAGAAATTGTGGCTCCAGTATCCACATCGTGAATGGAGTGTCCAAGTCCCGCAAAAACGCCTGTTTCATTGTCTACAAATGTCATGGTTCCAATGCCTGCTGAAGAATCTCTGACCCACATACCGGTACGCCATGTTCCGGTCGAGGCATCTTTTACGGCTGTCAACATCACACTGTGTTCTTTGCCTTCCCGGTTAAATACCACCTCGGCTGGCGCCCCGGCAAGGTCCTGAATTGCCTGTGCGACATCTTCATTCGTTTTGGTGGGTTGACCGGCTACGGAAACAATTACATCACCCATCTGCAGTCCTGCAGTTTTGGCCGGGTTCTTATAACCGGTGGGAGTATAAATATCACTGAATCCCACCACCATGGCTCCATTCGCAAACATTTTGATTCCGAAGGGCGTCCCACATACCTGTACCACACGGTGATCCACCACCTGCGCACGGACCGTCTTCACAGGAATAATTCCACCAATGGTTAACTCGGTATTATACGAGGCTCCCACTGTTGTACTGGCAACCTCATTGACTCCCGTGGGAATGCTGGCGCGTATAAAAGGCATTCCCGCAATTTGAATACTTCCTTCCTGATTCACCAAAAAAGTGTCCGGAAGCAATGTGCTAATGTACAAGGCAAATGCAAATAAGGCTACTACACAGCCAGATGCGATAAAACAGCTCCATCGGATAAATTTTTCCAAAGCGGTCACCTCTGCGACGATATTCGCACAAATGTGCTTTGGTTAGTATGTTCCAATTGTTGGCGAAATAAACATGCGGCCCCGCTCAAAATGAACGGGGCCGCTTTTTTAACTGTACTGCGTCTGAATATATTTTTGAATTTCAGAAACTCCTGTCAATTTTTGTGTTCCCACCAGAAGTGTTGGCACCTGACGAATTTGATTGGCGCGCGCAAAATCCAAATTCTCTTCTGCGTTGATTGTATCATACTTCACTCCGCCGCGCTGTAAAAGCGCCTGGGCCATTGCGCAATTCGGACATTTTTGTCCTGTCACTAGGACCGGATGAGCAAAAAAGGGCTCCTTTTGAATGGATTTCTTCGGTTCAGAATCTGAAATTGCTGTCTCACGTGAAAATTTTGAACCATCCACCCGATAAACCTTTCGGTCTTTAAATTCCTGTGTCTTTCCTGCGTTCCAATTCTGCACCGGTCGATAATATCCTGTGATCCGGCTGTAAACCTCCGTCTTCTTTCCACAGTAAGGGCAGGTATACTGTTCACCGTCAATATAACCGTGATCCTGGCAGATAGAGTAGGTCGGGGAAAT
>NZ_CAUWGY010000069.1:0-12332 GCF_963558415.1 uncultured Ruthenibacterium sp.
CTTTGCAAGCGAATGATGGGGCTATCATTGCGTAATGTGGAGCTTTCTCTTTATGAGGGGAAAAAAGTATTGTTTCAAGAAATGGGCGAGATGCTGTTTACTCATTTTGGAGTGTCCGGCCCGCTTGTCCTGAGTGCAAGCGCACATATTCGTGATATGCAAAAATATGAATATTCCCTTTCCATTGATTTGAAACCCGGCTTGAATATGGAGCAACTTGAGAGAAGGGTCGACTCGGATTTTTCGTTGTTGGCTGGAAAAACGGCCAAGAGCTGTTTGGACAAATTGCTTCCATCCAGTATGCGTCCGGTGGTTCTTGAACGTTGGGGTGTGCCCCCGGAGAAAAAGGTGAATCAGATTAATCGTGCCGAAAGGCGGGCTTTGTGTGAGCTTATAAAAGGTTTTTCTATCCCGTTAAAAGAAAAGGGAGATCTGCAGCATGCGGTTATTACAAGCGGCGGAGTGCAGGTAAGAGAAGTGGACCCGAAGACGATGCAGAGTAAATTGTGCCCGGGGCTTGTGTTTGCAGGAGAGGTTTTGGATGTGGACGCATACACGGGTGGATACAATCTTGGAATAGCTTTTGCAACAGCTTATGCGGCTGCGATGCATATGTAGAGGAAAAGGAGAGAAGAACATGACGGCAATAGCAATCGACGGACCTTCTGGTGCGGGAAAGTCTACCTTGGCACGGCGGCTGGCTGCGTGGCTCGGATACATTTATGTAGATACAGGTGCAATGTATCGAACTGTTGGACTGTACGCTGTTGAGAACGGAGTGAATCCCAAGCAGGAGGATGCGGTAACAGCACTTCTTCCAAATATAAAAATTCATTTGGCCTATCAGGATGGGGCACAGCATGTGTTTTTGAACGATGAGGATGTTTCGAATCGAATTCGTACGGAACAGATTTCGATGGCGGCTTCAGATGTTTCTGCCCTTTCGTCGGTTCGTGCGTTCTTACTAGAAACACAGCGCAGTCTTGCTAGAGAAAACAATGTTTTAATGGATGGAAGAGATATTGGCACGGTTATTTTGCCGAATGCGCAAATTAAAATCTTTCTGACGGCTTCTCCGGAAGAAAGAGCACGTCGCCGATACGAAGAACTTTTGGCGCGAGGTGAGACGGTTTGCTACGAAACCGTTTTAGAGGATGTGCGACAAAGAGATGATCAAGATACAAATCGTGCACTATCACCGTTGAAACCGGCGGAGGACGCAGTGGTTGTGGATACGACTGGCTTCAGCTTTGAACAGGCGTTTGAGCGGTTGCAGCAAATTATTAAAGAACGTCTGTGAGGGAGAGGCAAGATGCTTTATTGTATTATTGTGCCGTTGGCATGGGTGATTTGGCACGTGGCATTTCGGATTAAAGTGATTGGAAGAGAAAATTTAATTCGGGATAGAGGTTTTGTTTTAGCGCCGAATCATCTGTCGGCTTTGGATCCGGTATTTGTGGTTTTGGCACGGTTTTGGGGACCCAAAATGCTAGTCATGGGCAAGGAAGAATTGTTCCATATCAATCCGTTTTTCACTTGGTTTTTTCGGCGTGTGGGAGTGGTTCCTGTTCATAGAGGAAAAGGAGATACAGCCGTTGTTGATCAGGCGATTGAATGCGTGCGAAATGGGCAGGGCCTTTTGATCTTTCCAGAGGGGACGCGTTCCAAGGATGGGAATTTGGGAAAATTAAAATCGGGAGCTTTTGTGGTTGCTGCGCAAGCCGGCGTGGACATGATACCGTGCCGCATTATTTATAAAGGCGGTAAGTTGAAATTATTTGGCCGGTGTACAGTCGTGTTTGGAAGTCCGATTCCTGCGGAACAGTTAGAGCTGGGAGAGCCGCGAAGTGCTTCCAAACTTCGAGCGTGTAAGCAATTGCTTGCGCAGAGATTGGAAGAGCTTCTTGAGCAAAACCGCCAATACTTATGATGGAGTAATGCAAACAGATGGAAATTTTAAGAGCAGAAACTGCAGGATTTTGTTTTGGTGTAGATCGTGCGGTGAAATTGACGTATGATCTTTTGAAGCAAGGGCACAAAGTAGCAACTCTGGGACCTTTGATTCATAATCCGCAATGTGTGGCGGACTTGGAAAAAAAAGGAGCGATTACACTCCAAACACCGGATGACCTTCCAGATGGATATGAAATTATTATTCGCAGTCACGGGGTACCGGAAAGCGTTTATGAAAGTTTGCAAGCGCGTGGAGTCACAATACACGATGCAACTTGTCCGTTCGTAGCAAAGATTCATCGCCTGGCAAAACGTGCCGGTGAGGAAGGAAAAGCTCTTTTTGTGGCGGGGGATCAGGCGCATCCGGAGGTGCAAGGAATCGTAGGCCACAGTTGCGGTCCGGTTTTTGTGTTTGCAGATTTGGAAGAATTACAACGGTTGAATTTACCAGAAATTGCCAAAAATGGGGGATTTGTGGTCGCTCAGACCACTTTTGAAGCAAAAAAGTGGCGAGAATGTGTAGAGTTTCTCAAAAAAGTCTATACAAATCTCGAGATATTTGATACAATATGTAATGCTACATGGGCGAGGCAGCACGAAGCAGAATGTTTGGCAAAACAGTGTGATTTGATGATCGTCATTGGCGGCCGACATTCTTCTAACACCCAAAAGCTGGTTACAGTTGCCGGGCACTACACGAAAGCCGTTTCGATAGAGACTGCAGCGGAACTGGACAAAAACTGGTTCCATGGAGTGCATCGAGTTGGTGTGACAGCGGGTGCGTCTACACCGTCGTCTATTATTGAGGAGGTACTGAGCAGTATGAGCGAGGAAATTCGTGAAGAGGAACTGAGCTTTGAGGAGATGATCGACGCTTCCTTGAAGCCGATTTACAACGGAAAGGTCGTCAAGGGCATTGTCACCGCTGTGGCTCCCAGCGAGATCCAGGTTGACATCGGCACGAAGCAGACAGGTTTCGTCAAGCTTGAGGAACTCACTAATGACCCTTCTGCCAAGACGGAAGATTTGGTCAAGAAAGGTGACGAGCTCGACCTCATTGTGACGAAAGTGAACGATCAGGAAGGCATCGTCTACCTGTCCAAAAAGCGTTTTGATGAAAACAAAGGAAAAGAAGAAGTAGCTGCTGCTGTTGAAAGCGGAGAGATTATGGACGGTTACGTCACCGAGGCGAACTCTGGTGGCTTGGTTGCTCTGGTCAAAAATGTGCGCGTGTTTATTCCGCGGTCTCAGGCAACGTTGCGTCATAGTGAGGACTACACCGCTTTGGTCAAGCAGAATGTTAAGCTGAAGATTAAGCAGTGCGAGGGCCGTCACATTGTTGGCTCTATCCGTGAAGTTTTGGCGGAAGAAGCGGACAAGAAGAGAGAGGCTTTCTGGCAGGATGTCGCGGTTGACAAAAAGTACACCGGTGTGGTTAAGAGCTTGACCAATTATGGTGCCTTTGTGGATATCGGTGGTGTGGACGGTTTGGTACATATCAGCGAGTTGTCCTGGAATCGTATCAAACATCCTTCCGAGGTCGTGAATGTAGGCGACACCATTGAAGTATATGTAAAAGATTTGGATATGGAGAACAAGAAGGTTTCTCTGGGTTACAAGAAAGCTGAGGACAATCCTTGGGAGAAGTTCAAAGCTGAGTATCCTATCGGAAGCGAGTTCACCGCTCCAGTTGTTTCTATTACAAAGTTTGGCGCATTTGTGCGTATTCTGCCGGGCGTAGATGGCTTGGTTCATATCAGTGAGATTTCTCGCGAGCGCGTTGAGAAAGTCTCGGATGTTTTGAGCGTTGGTCAGGAAGTTCAAGTGAAGCTGATCGATGTGGATTATGACAAAAAGCGCATTAGCCTTTCTATGAAAGCTTTGTTGCCGGAAGAGCCTGCACAGGATGAGGACGAAGCAGAAGCTGAATAAGAATTTTGTAAACCGGATCACTATTGCAGTGGTCCGGTTTTTATAATGTGGGTTTGTCCGGATAATCCCTAGAACCTGTGCATATAGTAATTGTGTGACAAGCAGGATGTGAGGGATGAACATGGGACAGAAGTTTCGCTTTTTGGCAATCATGATTGTATTGATTGTTGGTTTAACGGGATGTGGAGAAGTCATTCGCGAACCGGATGCTTTGATCTCTGGGACGATTGATCTGACGGAGTGTTCCACAATTCGTGGAACGGTTTTGGATGCGTCGGGAGAGAATTTGTTTTTGAGAGCCGACGACGGAAGCGAGTATGTGTTTTCTCTATTAGGGGTCACTGTAAAAGTAGAAGATCGTCTGGAAAAGGATTTGTATGTGGAAGTGTTTTATTCTTTTCCGAGTGGGCAGTCTGAATTGAAAGAGTCCAATAGTAAACGAGCACATGTTGTTTATGTTCAGCAGATTCCGAATGAAGAATAAGAACTATACGTATTTGCAGCTCCCTTTTTTCTTCAAAAAGTGCCAAAATACTATTCATCCCATTGCGTTTTTGTTATACTAAAAAAAGCGTGGACGCGGGGAGATGAAGAAAAGTGGCAAGGCGGCAGGGAGATCGGCTAAAATATGTGGCGAATCTGACAGCGCTGGCTGCGTGGGTTTATCTGGGCAGCACGGCGCTTTTTCGAATGAGCGCAGAAAAATTGTTTGGCTTTTTTCATGTGAGTGCAACCTTGGAAAATCCAGTTGCAGTTCCAGAGTGGATTTTAGGAATTTGCAATTTGCTTTTGCCGGCAGTAGGGCTTGTTCTGGCCTTCGCTTTGATGTGGGTAGCAGTGCGTAACAGCACGATGCGGCTGAAAATTTCTCTGTATCTTCCTAAACGTGCGGAACTATGGCTGTTTGTTCCGGTTCTTTTAGGAATCAACTTGTTGTGTAGCTTAGGGACAAGCCTGTTACAGCGCTTTTTGGAACGCTTTACAAATTATAGTCCGCCTGTGGCTGTTCAGCTCCCGCAAAGTGGATTTGCGATGCTTTTGTATTACATAGGCATTTGTGTGGTGCCGGCCATTTTTGAGGAGCTGTTGGTTCGAGGGGCAATACAAAAGTTACTTTCTCACTGGGGCGCTTGGTTTTCAATTGTAGTGTCGTCGGTTTTGTTTATGCTGCTGCACCAGGATATTGCCCAGATGCCTTCGATTTTTGTGGCATCTGTCTTGATGGGATTGGCTGCTTACTGCACTGGTTCTTTGGCTGCTGGAATGGTGGTGCATCTTGCCAATAATACGATGTCTTTTTGCTTTTTGTATGCAACGCAAAAACTGGATGGGATTTCTGCGTTTGCCCTTACTGGATATTTAACGATGATTTTTGGTGTAGCGGCCATCGGGTGCGCGATTGCCATTCAAAAGCGAAAGACAATGAGGCTTTTTAAACCCATTCCAAGAGTGTACGACCCCAAGAATCGGCAGAGTCGTTTGGAACGTTTGTTGACTGCGCCTTTGTTTTTGATTACATTTGCAGGTCTTGCCATTCGTGCAGTTTGGCCCCTGTTCGGATGAGAGGAGGAGCATTGGTGGATGACGTATCTCTAATGTGCGTAGCGTTGGAGCAGGCACGCATAGCGGCTTCTCTGGGAGAGGTGCCCGTGGGGGCGGTGATTGCAAAAGACGGAGAAATCGTTGCGGTGGCACACAATACACGGGAGACAGAAAAAAATGCCACTCATCATGCAGAGTTGTTGGCAATCGATAGGGCATGTAAAGCATTGGGCGGTTGGCGACTTTGGCAATGCGAACTTTTTGTAACCTTGGAGCCGTGTCCTATGTGTGCCGGGGCTATTATCAACAGTCGTTTGAAACGAGTGGTGTATGGTGCACGGGATGTGAAAGCGGGATGCTGCGGCAGCGTAACCAACCTTTTTGATATGCCATTTAACCACAAGCCGATTTTGGAAAGTGGCCTTATGGAAAAGGAATGCGCGTCTTTGTTGCAGGATTTTTTCGAACAACTTCGAATCCGGAGAAAGAAAGGAGAGATTCCCCGGTGGAAAAAACCGCAATTGTAACGGGAGCATCCCGTGGAATTGGCGCGGCCATTGCGCAAGGATTGGCGAAGGACGGATATCGTGTGGCTGCGTGTTATCGTGAACAAAAGGAAAAGGCGGAGGAGCTGTGCCGCATCGTCGCGAACAGTGGTGGAACGGCCGTACCATTTCAGGTGGATGTTTCTGATGAAAACAGTGTGTCCTGTTTGTTCGCGCGAGTTACGGATGTACTGGGGCCAGTTACAATTTTGATCAACAATGCTGGAATTGCACAGCAAAAGTTGTTTTCGGATTTGAGTGCGGATGACTGGGATAGAATGTTTCAGATCAATGTACGCGGGGCATTTTTGTGCTGCAGACAGGCTCTTCCGGAAATGATTCGACGTAAGTGGGGGAGAATTATCAATATATCCTCGATGTGGGGGCAGGTAGGTGCTTCTTGCGAGGTCCATTATTCGGCGGCAAAGGCGGCTCTCATTGGATTGACAAAGGCACTTGCACAGGAGGAAGGGCCAAGCGGAGTTACTGTGAATTGTGTTGCGCCAGGCGTAGTAGAAACGGATATGATGAGTTCGTTTTCGGAAGATACGAAAAAAGAGCTTGCGCAGCAGACGCCGGTGGGGCGCCTTGGAAGGCCGGAAGATGTGGCAAGGGCTGTTCGATTTTTAGTATCCTCTGAGGCCGATTTCATTACCGGACAGGTCTTGGGAGTGAATGGCGGCTTTGTAGTGTGAATTCGAAAAAACTTGCCAAAGTTGCCCCTTTGGGGTATGATAACAACGAAACTGAAAAAAGGAGTGGAAGACTCAATGAATATTTCAAAGGATCTGACGATGGGAGAATTGCTGCGTGCAGCACAGGACAATGGAGTGTATGAGGCGGTAGTGAATGTATTGCTGGCTGCTGGAATGCATTGCATTGGATGCCCCTCTCATCAGTTTGAAACGTTGGAAGAGGCGTGTTATGTCCACGGCATCGATTCCGCTGATTTGGTTTCTAAACTGGAGGCTGCTGTTGGCTGAATTGTTTCCGATTTTGGATGCTCGGCTGTCTGCTGCGGCTGCCTTTGTGCAGCCGCACAGTGCAGTGGCGGATATTGGTTGTGATCATGGGAAATTGGCAGCTTATCTTGCGGTACAGAAAAAATGCAAGGTTATTGCCGCGGATATACGTTCGGCTCCATTGGAGCGTGCGCGTGAAACAATGGCACGTTATCACTGCCCAGAATCTGTGGAGTGCAGATTGGGCGACGGGCTTTCTGTTCTTGCTGCCGGAGAGGTCACAACCGTTGTGATAGCAGGTGTCTCGGGAATTACGATTTGCGAAATGATCGCGGCGTGTCCGTTTCCGTTGGAAACCGGCACGCGTTTTATTTTTGTGCCGCCTACAAAACATGCGCATCTGAGAGGATGGCTTTGGAGCCATGGCTTTGCTTTACTGGATGAGACGCCGGTTGTTGCTGCTGGACGGGTGTATACAGTGATGTGCTGGGAATATACCGCACAGAAAAAACAGATGGATGCGTTTGCTTGCGCGGTGGGAAAAACGGGAAAACGGACTCCGCAGGCCAAGGCTTATCTGGAACATGTAGCGCTTTTGGCAAGAAAGTATGCCCGTGGAGTGAAAGATCCGGAGCGACAAGCAGATATTTTGATTTTGGCAAGCAGAGTGGAACAGGAGGCGAAAAAATGCGAAATGTGACAGTGGCGCAGTTGTATGATGCGGTTGGACATTGGGCTCCGTGGGATTCGGCTGAGGCTTGGGACAACGTTGGCGTTTTGGTGCATGGTGGAGATGAAGAAATTTCAGGAATTTGTTGTGCATTGGACATCACGTCTGATACTGTACAGTGGGCCGCCAAGAATGGCTGCAATTTGATTTTTTCGCATCATCCGGTAATCTTTCACCCGATGAAGTCTTTGGATTATAAGAGCGTTCCGGCGGAGCTGTTGCGACATGGAATTACGGCTGTTTGTGCGCACACCAATCTTGATAAAGCGAGGGATGGTGTCTGCGAAACATTGGCAAACAAGATTGGGCTGAAAAACGTTCGCCCTGGAGAAGATTTTTTGTATTTGGGTGAAGTGGAAAGCCCGATGAATGTCGCACAGTTAACAGAGCGGGTGCAGACATCTTTGCAGGCGCCTGTTTGTTGGGTGTCCGGTGAAAAAAACATCAAAACGGTTGCGGTTGTATCCGGTGCCGGAGGCGATTTTTGGGAGCAAGCTCAAAATGCGGGTGCAGAGTGTCTCGTTACAGGAGAGATGCGGCATCATGAGGCGTTGGACGCACGGCAGGCAGGCATGTCCGTAATAGCTGCTACTCATTATGGAACGGAAAGATGGATTGTGCCCGTGATGGCTTCGTTTTTTCATCGCGTTTTCCCGCAAGTCCCGGTTTTTCAGTGGGATTTTTCTCAGACAGATAATACAAAGGATCCGATGCAATATCGTATGATGAAATAAGAAGGAGAAAGAGTATGGCTTTGGATGCGGCGACGCTGGCTTTAACTCAAAAGGAGCTGGATGAGCGCTTAAAAGATGCCCGTATCGATAAAATCTTTGAGCCCACGCGGGATGAGATCGTGTTGAACATGCGAACTCGCACAGAAAATTTTCGCCTGTTCTTATCTGCACGTTCCGGTTCTGCACGTGCGTGTATTACGGAAGAAACCTTTGAAAATCCGTCGGTCCCGCCTTCTTTCTGTATGCTTCTGCGAAAGCACTTTACAGGAGGGCGCCTCTTGTGTGTGCGGGGGATTGAGGACGAGCGAATTTTGTTTTTTGATTTTCAATGTACCAATGAAATGGGCGATGTAGTTGTAAATACCATTGCGGCGGAATTGATGGGGCGTTATTCCAATTTGGTTTTGATTCGAAAAGAAAACGCGGCCAATCCTGCGCAGGAAGGAAAAATTATTGATGCTCTGAAACGGGTGGATTTTGAAGACAGTGAAATTCGGCAGCTTTTGCCGGGACTGATGTATCGTTTGCCGCCGAAACCTGAAAAGGCTTCTTTTCTTGCGACAAGTGCGGTTGGGATTGTGGCTGCTGTGGCGCAAAAAGATCTTCCGGTAGGACAAGCTTTGGTGAAGGTTACCGGAGGAGTAGGCCCTGTGGTTTGTCGGGAGGCGGCTTATCGTGCATTTGGTTCGGAAGAGAAAATAGGAATCGATTTGACGGATGAGGACAAAAAAGCGCTTGTAAAAGCGATTGAGCAGGTGCAACAAGTTTTTGGGCAGGGGGGAACACCTTGCGCTGTATTGGCGGAAGGACGTCCTGTGGAGTTTAGTTTTTTGCCCTTGACGCAGTATGGTCCATCAGCAGAACAAAAAATTTATTCCTCCTTTTCGGCCCTTCTGGAAGGGTATTATGCGGAAAAGGATCGAGTTGAGCGCCTACGGCAGAAGAGCAAGGAGCTCTCGAAAACGGTTCATAATCTTTATGAGCGTGCTGTCCGAAAGGCGGCGGCCAGGAGGGAAGAACAGGAACAGAGTGAGGCTTCGGATCAACTTCGAATTTATGGAGAACTCCTGAGCGCAAATTTGTGGGCGATTCAAAGGGGAGATCGTCAAGTAACGGTGACCAATTACTATGACGGAACAAATGTGACGATTCCGCTGGATGTGCGTTTGTCGCCTAGCGCCAATGCTCAGAAATACTTTAAAGAATATAAGAAGAAGCAGACGGCTGCTCGCCTCCTGAAAGATTTAATTGCCCAGAGTGAAGCAGAAATAGCATATTTGGACACAGTGCGTTATGAGGTGGATGCAGCCCAGGGAGAAAGTGCGCTTGGAGAGATTCGAGCCGAATTGAAGAGTCAGGGGTATCTGAAATATTACAAAATTCGGGATAAAAAGCAAAAGCCGGCCGATTTTATGCGTTACCGTTCGAGCGACGGATTTGAAATTTTGGTTGGACGTAACAATGCGCAAAATGATCGCTTGACCTTAAAAGTGGCACGTGGACGCGATTGGTGGTTCCATGTAAAAAACGCGCCGGGAAGTCATGTTGTCATTTTGGGGGAAGGGCGAGATGTGCCTGATTCCACAAAAACAGAGGCGGCGATGTTGGCGGCGTTTCATTCCAGTCAGTCGGCGGGTTCCAAAGTGGCAGTGGATTACACGCAAGTGCGCAATGTTTGGAAAGCCAATGGCGCAAAACCCGGAATGGTTCTTTATGAAACATATGAGACGGCCTATGTGCAACCGGAGGTGCCTGACGCATGCAGAAAAGAGAATTAGACATGTTGCACAAAACTGCACGAGAAAGTTTATCCTATAAAAACAAAAAGTAGAAAATAGGAAAAAATATCTTTTTTTTCAAAAACCCTTGCTTTTTGCAGGGGTTTTTGCTATTATGATAGGGCGACTGCGAGTGCCCTGCATCTTCGCAGGGCAAAGATATGCGATGACGCGGGAGGTTGCCGTGCTCAGCCACGGGTTTTTCCGCCGAGTATGTCCGATCATTAGAACCGGGCGAACAAATACTGATGCGAAGGGTCACGTTTGTGCGAGTTACTCCGTATAAACCAATGTCCATGTACTTTGCGGTAAGTGTGTCCGGGCGAACTGCGTAGCGGTTCACCGGCTTTTCTGATGCGAAGGCGTGAAACACACGGCTCAGTGTTCAGTGTTTACAAAGCCCCCCTAAACAATTTTATAGGAGGCGAAAGAAATGGCAGTCAAGGAGAAAATCAGGATTCGTTTGAAGAGCTACGATGCCACGATCATCGACAATGCGGCAGAGAAAATCGTAGAAACCGCCCGCCGTACTGGCGCTCGCGTTTCTGGACCGATTCCTCTTCCCACAGAGAAAGAGATCGTTACCATCCTGCGCGCTGTTCATAAATATAAGGACAGCCGTGAGCAGTTCGAGATGCGCACTCATAAGCGCCTGATCGACATCCTGAAACCGTCCAACAAGACGGTTGAGGCTCTTACGAGCCTGCAGCTCCCCGCCGGCGTTGACATTGAAATCAAGCTGTAATTCTTCCGCAGGGGAAGATAATGCAGCGGGACTTTGAAAGTCAGTTCCGTTCGGAGAGGTCATGTTGGTGCCGACGGCATCAACCAATAACCTGTTAGGAGGCAAAAAGAAATGCAAAAAGGTATCATCGGCAAGAAAATCGGCATGACGCAGATTTTTGACGAGAGCGGCAAAGTGGTTCCCGTCACTGTAGTTGAGGCCGGCCCCTGCACAGTTGTGCAGAAGAAGACAGTGGAAAGCGACGGCTACGTTGCGGTTCAGCTTGGTTTTGGCGATATTTCCGCTAAGAAAGTGACCAAGCCTGCAAAGGGTCATTTTGACAAGGCAAACGTTGCTCCGAAAAAAACGCTCCGTGAGTTCCGTCTGGCGGACATCAGCGGCATGAACATCGGCGACATTCTGAAAGCGGACGTGTTCGCGGCAGGAGATCACATCGATGTTGTGGGCACCAGCAAAGGTAAAGGCTATGCCGGCACCATCAAACGCTGGAACGGTCACCGTCTGCGTGAGAGCCACGGCACTGGCCCTGTTTCCCGTCACGCCGGTTCTATGGGCGCTTGCTCTTCTCCGTCCCGTGTGTTCAAAGGCAAAAAACTGCCTGGCCATTTGGGCGCTGAGCGCGTTACCGTGCAGAACCTGAAAGTCGTCAAAGTTGACGCAGAAAACAATCTGATCGCTATCAAAGGCGCGATCCCCGGCCCGAAGGGCAGCGTGGTTTGCATCACCGATAGCGTGAAAGCGTAAGAGGAGGAAAGCATCATGGCACAGTTTGACGTTTTGGATATGAACGGCAAGAAAGTTTCCACGATCGAGCTTTCCGACGCCGTCTTTGGCATCACTCCCAACGAGAAAGTGATGCACATGGCTATCGTTAATTTCCTGGCGAATCAGCGTCAGGGCACCCAGAGCACCAAGACCCGCAGTGAGGTTTCCGGCGGTGGCCGCAAACCCTGGCGCCAGAAGGGCACCGGCCGCGCTCGTCAGGGCTCTACTCGCAGCCCGCAGTGGACACACGGCGGTATTGCACTTGGACCCAAACCCCGTGACTATTCCTTCCGCCTGAACAAAAAGGTGAAGCGTCTGGCTCTTCTGTCTGCGTTGAGCAGCAAAGCTCAGTCCGGCGAGATCGTTGTGGTCGACAAGATCGAGGCTGCTGAGTACAAGACAAAGACGGTTGCCAACATGCTGACGGCTGTCGGCGTCACCAAGAAAGCCCTGATCGTCATCCCGGCTGTGGACGCCAAGCTCGTAAAGAGCGCTGCCAACATTCCGGGCGTAAAGACCACCACTGCTGACAACATCAACACCTATGAAGTGCTGAACGGCGGCAAGTTCGTCATCAGCGTGGATGCTGCCAAGAAACTCGAGGAGGTATTTGCGTAATGAAAACTCCCGCTCAGGACATCATCCT
>NZ_CAUWGY010000070.1:0-12228 GCF_963558415.1 uncultured Ruthenibacterium sp.
CAGCCCATCCAAGAGCGCCAATGTATCTGGTCTGGCATGGGGCTCCACATAGCCTGCCACAACATCCATGCCCTCTTTTTGCGCCTGATGGGCCGCTTCCAGCATGGCATAGGTCTTGCCTACACCCGCTGCATATCCAAAAAAGATTTTTAGCTTTCCGGTAGGGAGCGTACTCTCTGTACCTATCTCAACACCTGACCTGGTCTGCTGTATCTTTTCCATATGTATCTTCTCCTACAATAGCGGTCTGTGGTATACGTGAGTGTTTATATCGTATCATGTGGAATACTATAAAATAATAAGAGATTTCCTAAACGTATTAAGATTGAATGAAGATATATACAAATAAAACAAGCCGAATGTCTGTTTTCAAACAGCATTCGGCTTGTGAAATAGATGAGAAAAATAATATTGGATTCAACTATCGATAAAGAATTGTCTGTACATTTCTTTAAAACTCTGTCATGACGGCAAAAGACATTTTCATCTTGAAGAAATATTATAAGCGTGGGTTTGTGGTATGGTATCTTTAACTATACGAAATTCCTGTTTCCCATTTGGAAACCGCGGCGGCACTGACACCTATGGCATCGGCCAGTTGTTCTTGCGTCAATCCCCTCGAACGACGCAGGCGTTGAATATTTGCTCCAATTGAAAGTTTCATTTAACATTGCTCCTTTGCTGTTTTTGGGCCCACTTTTGTGGTATCATAAAACAAGAAAAAGGCACAATGGAGCATTGGTTGAGCGGGACGGTGGATTTATTGAACGTCGTTCCAGAAAGGGGAGATTTCCATGAAAAAAGCGGCTATGTTTGTAACCGATGGATTTGAAGAAATCGAAGCGGTAGGCACTTTTGCGATTCTGCGGCGAGGTGGCGTGCAGGTTGATGTGTATTCTTTATTGGATAAGGACGCCACAGGGCGTTTCGGTCTAACTTGTACAAATTTGAAGCCGCTTTCGTCTTTTCTCGATGAATCATATGATGCACTGATACTGCCGGGCGGACCGGAGTATCAGGCGATGGAGGCCAGCCAAGCGGTGCAAAACCATATTGGGGCCTTTTGGAAGACTGGCCGATTGGTCTGTGCAATCTGTGCTGCGCCTACGATTCTGGGGCATGCAGGTTATCTGAAGGGAAAACATTATACGTGTTTTACAAGTATGAACGAGGATTTCGGAGGCGTGTATCATGAACAGTACGCAGTGCGGGACGAAAATCTGATTACAGGCCGCAGTGCTGCAGCTACTGTTGATTTTGCTTTTCTGATTCTGGAAGCGCTAGAGGGTTTGGAAAAAGTGGAAGAAATAAAAGCTCAAATCTATTATGAGAAATGAAAAGAGCCGCCCATCCGGGCGGCTCTTTTTTACATGCTTTCGGGGACAGTGATTTTCATCATAGTCAGTGCATTGGAAATCACAGTCTTGGTGGCGGTACAAAGAGCCAAACGAGCTTGGCACACAGCAGGTTCAGCGTCTTTTACCCGGCAAGAATTGTAAAACTTATGATAGCGGTTGGCCAGTTCCGTTACATAACGGGTGATGCGGGCGGGATCATAACTTTTCGCAGCAGAAATAATCTCGGCTGGGAAATTGGCGATGTGGCGGATTAAATCCATTTCGTTGGGCTCCGTCAACAGCGTCAAATCCGCTTTTTCTGCGCCATCAAAGTGAATACCCTCTTGCGCCATTTTTTTCAAAATGCTGCAAATACGAGCATGCGCATATTGTACATAGTATACAGGGTTTTGATTGTCCTGCGCCACAGCGGCATCCATGTCAAAGTCCATAACACTGCCCGGCTCCCGCAGGTTAAACTGGAAGCGAGCGGAATCAATGGGGACCTCATCCAGCAGCTCGGCCAGACCGATTGCTTTTCCGGTCCGTTTGGACATGCGCACAGGTTTGCCGTCCTGCATCAGACGTACGAACTGCATCAAAACAATATCCAACTTTTCGCCATCTAAACCAATGGCATCCATAGCGCCTTTCATACGCGCTACGTGACCATGGTGGTCCGCGCCCCAGACGTCAATGGCACGAGAGAAGCCACGGGTTACAAATTTATTGTAATGATAAGCGATGTCCGCCGCAAAATATGTGGGAACTCCATTGGCGCGCACCAGAACCTCATCCTTCGCCTCGTCCGTTACTTCGCCATCCAAACCTTTGCGGGTAACTTTATTGCCACCGTATTTTTCGGCGTACTGCATGCTACGATACCAGATAGCACCGTCCTTTTCGTAGGTGGCTCCTCTTTGTGCCAATTTGTCCAGAATATCCGCGATGGCACCAGATTCGTGCAGGCCAGTCTCGCTAAACCATACGTCATATTCGACCCGGTATTTGCCCATATCGTCTTTCAGTTTTTGAATATTAATGGGCAGGCCAAAGGCGGCAATGTCTTTTTGAAGTGTTTCAAAATCTCCGTTTACATACTGGTCGCCCACTTTATCCGCAAATTGCTGGGCCAGCACCTTAATATCCTCTCCCTGGTAACCGTCCTCGGGGAAGGGAACAGCGTCCTCGCCTTTAAAAATCTGTAAATAGCGGGTGGCCAGGCTTTTTCCAAATTTCAAAATTTGATTGCCCGCGTCGTTGATATAGAATTCGCGCGTCACTTCGTAACCTGCCCAATCCAAAGCGGCCGCAAGGCAGTCGCCCAAGGCACCGCCGCGCGCATTACCCAGATGCATAGGCCCAGTGGGATTGGCAGAGACAAATTCAACATTTACTTTTTCACCTTTGCCGTAGTCTGTGCGGCCGTAGTTTTCTCCCGCTACGTTGGCTGCCAACACGACATTGGCATACCAATTCATATTTAAGAACAGATTGATAAAACCCGGTCCGGCAACTTCTACCCGTTCAAACAGCGTTCCATCCAGAGAGGGAAGATGAGAAGTGATAGCCTCGGCAATTTTACGCGGTGGCATACCGAATACACGAGCCGATGCCATGGCAAGGTTGGCAGCCAGATCGCCGTTTTTTACATCTCCCGGAACTTCCACTACAAAACAAGGAAGCTCTTTTGTAGGCAGCGTGCCATCTGCCATAGCGGCTTGGGCTGCGTTCACAAGCATGGAACGGGCCTCGTCCATAGCGGATTGCCGTGGGTCAAAATTTTTAAAGTCCTGCATGATATTTCTCTCCTGTCATCCCGCAGCTAATTGGCGGGTTTTACTGTAATGTCTACAATGTTTCGACTGACGCTGTTGGTTTCTACGTCCAAAAGATAACTAAAGCGTACCCGTCCGCCTCGATCGGAAAGTTTGCTATCGATGACGTCTGCGGCGACACCAAGGCTCAGGGAACCGGTTCCGGTTTCATAATGACAGACATGTCGGCGCCCTTTTTCAATAATTAGCTGGCTAGGGGCTGGGCCAAAACGCAACATGCTTACCTTGTGACTGCCTTCCACCTTGACGGTGGTGACACAACCCTGATAACCTGTGGCCTCAGTCTCTTTGTATGTGATGAAAAAATTGCCGCCCTTTCGAACAAAGCTGCCCCGAGTCATCAGTTTGATGCTGTCGGATTCTCCGTTTTGCTCCATAGTGCCATGAATGGTGATGAGATAATCCTCTCTCATATGGATTGTTCGCCTCCCGTCTCCAAGTGGAAGTCATCCACACGGATGCGGCATACTTCTCCACCGGCATACTCTCCCAAAAACCAGCCGGCCAACTGACGAAAATTGTCCGTGGAATCACTGACAAAATAGCGTGCAGTGCCGCATCCTTCCGTCCGAAGAAGTTTTTGCTGCGCTAACCAATTGCGAGCCGCATGGGCAGCTTCCCAACCGGGATCAATCAATACAACATCCGGTCCCATTAAATCTCCAAGGATAGGTGCAATGAGCGGATAATGAGTACATCCGAGAATCAGAGTGTCCACGTTCGCCGCTTTTACTTGTTTTAAATAATCTTGCGCCACCAGACGGGTGACCTGATTGTCCCGACCAAAATACCCGTTTTCCACAAGAGGGACAAACAGAGGGCAGGCTGTCGCGGTGATTTGCGCTTGGGGAGAAATGGCGTGAATAGCTTTTTCGTAGCTGCGGCTGTGAATAGTGGCAGGAGTACCCAGTACACCAATTCGTCCAGTTTTGGTGGCTGCAGCCGCAGCCGCGGCTGCACTGGGAACCACTCCCAAATAAGGCACCGGCAACTGTTGGGTAATACTGGTCGGTAACGTACTGGATACAGTGCCGCAGGCTGCGATGACATATTTCACGTTTTGAGACAACAGAAAGGCAATGTCCTGTTTGGCGTATTCTACAATTGTATCCACGCCTCGTGTGCCGTAGGGAACACGGCCGGTGTCTCCAAAATAGACGATATCCTCTCCCGGCAAAAGTCTGCGTAACTCTCGTACAGTTGTCAGACCGCCAAGACCGGAATCAAACACACCAATGGGCGCGTTCTTACCGGCCATTGCGGTCACCTCTTTCCAGCGCCAAGTTAACAAGCCGGTCCAAAAGTTGGCTGTAGGTCATGCCTTGTTCCATCATCAGTTTGGGATACATGCTGATGTTGGTGAAACCAGGCATGGTGTTGATTTCATTGAGCAAAATTTTTCCGGTCTCTCGCTCTACAAAGAAGTCCACGCGCGACAGGCCTTTGCAGCACAATGTGCGATAGGCTTTTTCCGCGATTCGGGCCACTTGTTCAAGTGTTTCCTGAGGAAGACGAGCCGGATATACCGTGCGGGATGTCCCGGAAATGTATTTGTCCTCGTAGGTGTAGAATTCTGCGCTGGCCAAAATTTCGCCGGGAAGCGTACTGTGAACATCCTCGTTGCCGCACACGGCGCATTCTATTTCCTGACCGTCAACAAAACGCTCGAAGATCACACGACTGTCGTGCTCCAGTGCTAGGTCCACAGCCTTTTTCAAAGCGGCTTTGTCGGCAGCCTTGGAAATACCCACCGAAGAACCGGCATTGGCGGGTTTTACAAAAATGGGATAGCCAAGTTTTTGAGCTACCCTAGACTCAATGGCGTCGAAATCGGAAAGTTGCCAGCGCTCCATATAATCCCATTCGCACCGCTGAATGCCGGCGGCATCCATAATCGTATTGGCAACAACTTTGTCCATGCACACCGCACTACCCAGCACGCCGCAGCCCACATAAGGTAAGCCGGCCATTTCAAAGAGGCCTTGCACGGTTCCGTCTTCTCCATTCTTTCCGTGCAAAACCGGAAAAACTACGTCCAGAGGAAGGCTGTAGATATGATCTCCCTCGAAACATACCAGACCTGGCAATCCACTTCCGGGGCATATAGCACAGGGAACATTTTGGGAATGTTGTTCCCAACGGCCGTCGGACAGCCAATCCACTGGTCCGCGGTACAAATACCAGCGACCTTGTTTGGTGATGCCGACCGGATAAATTTCATATTTTTCCGGATTCAGATTGTTCAAGACACTGGTCGCACTCATACGTGAAACTTCGTGCTCACTGGAAGTTCCGCCGAATAAAACAGCAATTTTGCATTTTTCCATTGAATGACACACCTTTCATGCGGAAAACTTCCGCATGCTAATACTTGTATGTTAATACAACAAACTATATAATAGCATACAGGCAAAAAATTGCAAAGGCTTTCCATGCTCGAAAAGGGTTTGAAAAACACTATTTTTTTGCTTGACTGGACCGCGCGTATGTGGTATGATGAGTGTACCTCTTTTGTAGGTCTATTTTTTTGTGCGCATTTTTCCAAGCGCCGGCTGCATGAGAGGGAGGCTAATAATGGAGGTGCCGAAACATGAGAGTGAAGATTACACTGGCCTGCACGGAGTGCAAACAGCGCAATTACAACACAATGAAGAACAAAAAGAACAGTCCCGACAGGCTCGAGATGAAGAAGTATTGCCGCTTCTGCAAAAAGCATACCCTTCACCGCGAGACCAAGTAAGAAAGGCGGACTACACATGGCAGACAAGACCGAAAAAAAGAAAAAAGGCTTTTTTGCCGGCGTGAAAGGCGCTTTTGGACGTTTCGCAAAGTATTTCCGTGATACCAAGAGCGAGGTCAAAAAGGTCGTATGGCCGTCTAAAAAGCAGATTATTAACAACACTTGCATTGTACTTGTTGTGGTGGTTATCGCCGCGATCATGATTTTCCTGCTTGACAGTGTGTTCGGCCTTGTGCTGGATCTGCTTCTGAAGACCGCGGGCTAATCAACTGACAGAAAGCGGGGTTCCATTTATGGCAGAGGAAAGAGACACCGAGGCCCGGTGGTATGTAGTACACACCTATTCGGGTTATGAGAACAAGGTTGCGCAAAACCTTGAGACCATTGTGGAAAACCGGCGCCTGCATGATTTGATCCATGAGGTGAAGGTTCCGGTGGAAATCGTGCCGGACATCAAGGACGGCAAGGAACGCGAAGTTGAGCGCAAGTTGTTTCCCGGTTATGTACTGGTAAAAATGGTGATGACAGACGATTCGTGGTATATTGTGCGTAATACACGCGGTGTCACGGGTTTTGTGGGTCCTTCATCCAAACCGATTCCTCTTACGGAGGAAGAAGTAGACAAGTTGGGTGTGGATGTACGTCAAACCAAACTGGATTATGCCGTGGGCGACAACGTGCAGATTGTATCTGGCCCGTTGGAGGGCTTTATCGGTATCGTCGAGGGTATCGATACTGATTCGAAAAAGGTAAGTGTGAAGGTTTCCATGTTCGGGCGGGAAACACCGGCGGAATTGGATTTCACACAAGTAAAACCCTTGTAAGCTTATTTTTACGGTAGGTCCCGCCAAATGGCGGTGCTTATAGAGCGCGCGGCGCTCGTGGGAGGGCTCGGCATCCGGCCGCGCCCGCAACTTACCACAATTTTTGGAGGTGCACAAAATGGCTCAAAAGGTAGTGGGGTATATTAAACTCCAGATTCCGGCCGGCAAAGCTACCCCGGCTCCCCCTGTTGGTCCTGCTCTTGGCCAGCACGGCGTGAACATTATGGCGTTCACAAAAGAATTTAACGAGCGCACTCAGAAAGACATCGGTTATTTGATTCCTGTGGTCATCACAGTGTATGCAGACCGTTCTTTCAGCTTCATCACCAAGACTCCGCCTGCAGCGGTCCTGATCAAAAAAGCGATCGGCATCGAAAGCGGTTCCGGTGTGCCCAACAAAACCAAGGTGGCTTCTATCACCCGCAAACAACTGGAAGAGATCGCTACCACAAAGATGCCCGACTTGAATGCGGCCAGCTTGGAAGCAGCGGTCAGCATGGTTGCCGGTACTTGCCGCAGCATGGGCGTTACGGTGACAGACTAAGAGAACGAACCCGCCATTAGTGGGAGGAATATTCCGATATACCACAGGAGGATACTATGAATCACGGTAAACATTATGTCGACAGCAAAAAGCTGGTCGACCGTACCAAATTGTACGATAGCGCGGATGCGCTGGCACTTTGCTGCCAGACTGCACGCGCAAAATTCGACGAGACCGTCGAATTGCACGTCCGTCTGGGCGTTGACAGCCGTCATGCTGACCAGCAGGTCCGCGGTGCGGTCGTTCTGCCCAACGGTACTGGTAAAAACGTTCGCGTTATTGCAATTGCCAAAGGCGATGCTGCAAAAGCGGCTGAGGCTGCTGGCGCGATGATGGTTGGCGACGCTGACCTGGTTGCAAAAATCCAAAACGAAGGCTTTATCGATTTTGACGTATTGGTCACCACTCCCGATATGATGGGCATGGTTGGCCGTCTGGGTAAAATTCTTGGACCGCGTGGCTTGATGCCGAACCCCAAGGCCGGCACTGTTACTCCTGATGTAGGCCGCGCAGTTACCGAGGCAAAAGCCGGTAAGATCGAGTATCGTTTGGATAAATCCAACATCATTCATGTTCCCATCGGCAAGGCTTCTTTCGGTGTAGAGAAGTTGGATGAGAACTTGAAAGTGGTCATGGAGGCCATTGTAAAGGCAAAACCTGCTGCTGCCAAAGGTCAGTACATCAAGAGTGCGACTGTCGCCTCTACGATGGGCCCTGGCATCAAGCTGAATAGCCAGAAATTCGGTGGCTAAGTTTTGATTGTCTGCGACATCCGCTTTTGCGGATGTCGCTTTTTAGGTTTTTTGAGAAATCCATTGACATGTAAATGTATATATGGTATACTATAAAAGCTGTTTTAGAGACAGCAGGTGCTTATGCGTAAGGGAAGATTCCCGCCTGCCGAGAAACGTGCAAAAATATCGTGTGTATTTTTGGCCTTTTTCTCGCGGGAGAAAGAGGCCTTTTGTTTTTGCACTGCTTGTCTTTTGAAGCATCTATTTTTTGAGAAATGAGGTGAATCGAAATGCCGAGCGAGAAAATTCTGAGCGAGAAACAAGCCTTCGTTACTGAACTTCGTGAAAAATTGTTGTCTTCGATTGCTGGTGTAGTCGTTGATTACAAGGGCATCAATGTGGCCGATGATACGAAGCTTCGTAAAGAGCTGCGTGAAGCGGGCGTTGAGTATGCGGTTGTGAAAAACACCATGCTGCGTCTGGCCATTAAGGACACTCAGTATGAAGGTATGATGGATTCCTTGAAGGGATCTACTGCAATCGCCATTTCCAAGGAGGATCCCATTGCCGCCGCACGTATTCTTAACAAGTTTGCGGAGGATTCCAAGGGTGCTTTCTCTTTGAAAACGGGTTACATGGATGGCGCGGTCATGGGTCTGAACGAGCTGACTGCCATTGCTAAGTTGCCTGACTACAAGGGCATGCTGTCTATGTTTGCTGGTGCGCTCAAGAGCACCATTGGCGGCCTTGCTGTCGCTATGCAGGCCTATGTGGATAAGCAGGAAGAAACTGCTGCCTAAGGTCGATTTTAATTTGAAACAATTACAACAAATAAAATTGGAGGTATTATCATGGCTTCTGAGAAAATTACTGCCATTATTGACGAGATCAAAGCTCTGTCTATCCTTGAGCTGAAAGAACTCATTGACACCTATTGCGAAGAGTTTGACGTTTCCGCTGTTGCTGCTGCTGCTCCCGCTGCTGCTGGTGCTGCTCCCGCTGCAGAGGAGAAGACCGAGTTTGACGTTGTGCTGGCTGAGGTTGGCGCAAGCAAAATGCAGGTCATCAAAACCGTTAAAGAGCTGACTGGCCTGGGCCTGAAAGAGGCGAAAGAGCTGGTTGACAACGCTCCGAAGACTCTGAAAGAGGCTGTTGCTAAAGCTGAGGCTGAGGAAATGAAGAAGAAACTGGAAGACGTTGGCGCGAAGATCGAGCTGAAATAAGTTCCAGTTTTATAAAACGGTTGTCTGTTTTTATCTGTTGTTTTTGGCAACAGGCGATAGAGAACAAGTTTATAGCGTGGAAGAAGTCGCAGACTTCTTCCACGTTTTTTTTATTTATTGACGGTGAATATATCAAGAGCATGACTCGTGATCCCCAGTAAATCGCTGCGTTCGCAAGTAGAAAAATGATATTTCATATAAAGTTGAAACAAGGATTCGTCCATTTTGTCAATCGATTCGCGCATGAAAAGTGCACATCCATCTGTAGCTACGTAATGCAATCGGGTAACTGGGAATGAGGCCATGAGATGGTCTATATCTTCTTTTCGCACAAGCTCAAATAAATCTTTAGGCTTTGACTGAGCAGCAAAGGTGTCGGCATTCAGTAACCCTTGCTGCACATATTCTGCTACGTCGATGTTTCCACGATGAAATCCTTCGTCCAGCAGGCACCCATCGGATATTACATAAGAAGCAAAAATTATGCCACCGCTTTTTGTGATGCGTATTGCTTCGCGTAGAGCCTGACATTTGTCTGATGTAGTAAAAAGGTGATATAAAGGGCCGAGTAAAAGTGTAATATCATATTGATTGTCTGTGAAGTTGGAAAGGTCTAGGGCGTTTCCTTGTGTAATGGTAATATGCTCTTCTGGAAGAGTATTTTTTTTGAAAATTTCAATATTATGTTCTACCAATTCTACGGCATCTACGGTATATCCTTGGCGTGCCAATGCATGCGAATAGCGTCCGGTACCGGCACCTATTTCGATGACGCGATCCCCGGGTTTGATTTTTTGTTGAATATAATGCATAGTCGTCAAAAATTCGACGGACCCATGCCGGGATGTAAGGCGTGCATCCTCATTGTAATGGTTGTAAAAATTGACTAGATATTGATTTTCATTCATGGCGTGTCTCCCATTGCGTTTTTAACGCGAATAATATACATTTAATCCTTTTTTCCTGATCGTCTTTATCCAAAAAAAGTTTGTCTGTTGCAACCAAAACAGCCATTCCGTGTGTGTAGAGAAATAAGTCAAGAAAGATTTCCTTTCCCTGTTCTAACGATACACCTATCATTTGCGAAAATTTTTCGGCCTTTTTTTGGTTCCCAACCTCTTGATAGAAATCGCCGGATTGCATGATATGCAGATCCATGTCATTGATAAACAGTAGTTTGAACAAAAATGTTTCTTTTTTTGCAAATTCCAAATAGGATAACGGAAGCACCAAATATGCTTCCGTATCGGTGTCCTTTTCATAGATGGATACAAATTTTTCGTAAAATGCAAAGGCAAATAAAAGAAATTCTTTTTTCAACTCTTCCATATTGGCATAACAGGTAAAAATAGGGCGGGTGGAACAGCATAAATACTCGGCAATGCTTCTTGCATTGACGGATTCAAATCCCGTGTTCCTCGTAATTTCCAAAACGGCGTTTAAAATCATAGTTTTTGTAATTTTAGGTTTTGGTGGCATAGTGAACACTCCCTAGCAATATAAAACAAATGTTGTATAACTATTGTTACATATCTTTTTCAAGTTGTCAAGAAAACAAAACATCCGCATGGAATTTCCATGCGGATGTCGATTTTTTAATCATTTTTAAAGAACGCGTACACGGATGATATCGGGCAATGCCAATAAATCACTGCTCACTTGATCGGGTACAATACCGGTCACGTCCAACATGGTGTAGGCATAATCGCCACGCGATTTGTTGGTCATATTTTCGATATTCAGACCAGCTTTGTTGGAAACGTCCGTGATGGCAGCCAATCTTCCAGGTACGTTTTTGTGAATCACACAAATACGGCTTCCTTCTCCACGGGGCATAGAAACAGAGGGGAAATTGACGCTGTTACGAATGTTTCCGTCCAACAAATAATCGCTTAACTCCTCAGCCGCCATCACAGCACAATTCTCTTCGCTTTCGGGGGTGGAAGCACCGAGATGAGGCAGACAGACACAACCTTCTATGCCAAGAAGTTCTTCGCTGGGAAAATCACAAACATAAGCTCCCACACGACCAGTTTTTAAGGCGGAAACGATATCCGGATTATTGACAAGTTCTCCTCGTGCGAAGTTCAGAATGCGCACTCCGTGCTTCATCTGATTGATTAAGTTTCCATTGATCATACCGCGTGTGTCGTTGGTGGCCGGAACGTGAAGAGTAATAAAGTCGCATTGACTGACTAAGTCAGAGAGATTCACGCAATGCTTTACACTGCGAGAAAGATTCCAAGCTGCTTCAATCGAAATGTAGGGATCGTATCCCAACACTTCCATATTTAGATGGGTAGCCATATTGGCTACTTTAACGCCAATGGCTCCCAGACCAATTACGCCTAGTTTTTTGCCAGCTAACTCAGGACCTACAAACTGCTTTTTTCCCTTTTCGACCAATTTTTCCACAGATTCGGTCTGTTCGGACAAGGAACGGGCCCACGAAATACCCTGTGCCACTTTACGCCCGCTGAGAACCAGTCCTCCCAGCACCAATTCCTTCACAGCGTTGGCGTTGGCGCCCGGTGTATTGAACACCACAACGCCTTTTTGGCTGCATTCTGCCGTGGGGATATTATTTGTGCCTGCACCGGCGCGGGCGATTGCAAGAAGCTGGGGATTCATTTCCATATCGTGCATATTCGCACTGCGCACCAAAATTCCATCCGGAACAGTCCCTTCGGTGTCCACAGAAAACAGATTGGCACTCAACCGTTCTAATCCTTTATGAGATATATGATTTAGTGTTTGAATATGATACATAGCTTCCTCCTTGTCCCTCAACCGTTCTTAGCTTCAAATTCCTTCATGAAGTCGACCAGTGCCTGCACACCTTCCAAGGGCATTGCGTTGTAAATGGAGGCGCGCATACCACCGACACTCCGGTGTCCTTTCAAATTTACAAGACCTGCCTCTGCTGCTTCTGTGCAGAATTTGGCGTCCATTTCTTTTGAGGGGCTGGTGAAGGTTACGTTCATAATG
>NZ_CAUWGY010000071.1:0-11974 GCF_963558415.1 uncultured Ruthenibacterium sp.
TGTCCACACACGACACGGTGCGCGCCATCACGGCCATGGCTGGTGAGAGCTGCGAAGGACGGGACCGGTACTGGCAGAGCGGCCGCCGTCTGACGCCCGACCAATACGAGCGCGGCCGCCGGATGGTGGTGATGGGCTACGCGCTGATTTTTACGCTGCCGGGCATCCCCAGCATCTACTACGGGGACGAAATCGGCATGCAGGGTTACAAGGACCCCTTCAACCGAGCCTTTTTTGACTGGGACAGCACCGAGAACCGCATTCGGCCGGCCCTGCAAAGGCTGGCGGCACTGCGCAAAAACTGCTCGGCTTTCGCGGATGGAGAATTCCATCTTCTGCGGGCTGAAGACGGCGTTCTGGAATTTGAGCGCCGCGGCGCATCCGCTGTGGCTGCGGTGTGCCTGAACCGCTCGCCCAGCACACTGACCACCCAGCTTCTGGGCCAAACCGTGACCGTGAATCCTTACGATTTTGCGGCCATCACCCAATCGCGTTAAACAAAAAAAGCCTCCTGTTTTCACAGGAGGCTTTTTTGCGTTCTCAGATGCGCGGCGGGCGCATACACTCTAGGCGATGCGGGTATTTTGCACGGACGAGAGCAGCGCCCCGTCTGCGTCGTAATATTCCAGCGTCAGCACATCGCCGGTCTCGTCCAGACCCATCAGCAGATAACCGCCATCCGTCAGCCAGCCCTGGACTTTTCCGTCGATCAGCGTGCCAAGCGTATACGATTCTCCGGCCACCAAATCGGACGTGACCTTGAAGGTGTTGCCGTTCTCATCGGTCCAGCTTCCCCGCACGGCCCGGGCCAGAGAAGCGGTGTCCTCGCCGTCCGCCTGCTCGTAGCAATAGGCCAGCATCGCGCTCAAATCGTTGAGGCTCATATAGTAGACGTTTTCCGGCTCCTCGGTGAGGTAACAACTATACCCTACGAACCAGACATAGTTCTGCCACTGCTGCACGGTGAACTGGAACGTGGTATCTCCCAGCACTGCGGTGATGTCCAGATAGGCGTCCACCTGCAACTGCTCGTCTTCCACCACGTCCTCGGTCACTTCCAGCTTGTCGAAACCTAAGGACATCACCTGGTACAGCGACAAATCATCGCTGTAAAACATTTTGCTCTGTTTGAACAGGTCCAGATAGCTGCCGGCGGTGGCATCACCGGGAATATAACCGTTGATGTAAGACTGGTCGTACTCGGTATACTCGTCGAAAATCTCCCCGACCTTTTGGCCATAGCCCACGCCTGCGCTGTCGTCATACGTGAAGTCTTGGTTCTGGTCGAACGGCTGTTGTTCAATTGTTTGGAGATTGCGGAACACCATGCTAAACACAAGCCCCACCAAAACCAAACTCCAAACGCCATAGCTTGCGATCAGCCCCAGCATGGCTCCCACATGGGAATTGGTGGGTGGCACACCCTTTTGAAACTCGCGGTAAGCACGATTGAACGTGGCTCCGTTGTAGATGGCAACGATCAGTCCCAGCACCCAGCAAATTGTACTGCACAGCCAGGACAGCACCACCGGAGGACCGGACAAAAGCGCCGAACCGCCGTTTATGACAGCCTGCAGCTCTCTGCCGGCGTACAAACACGAAAACAATTGTCCAATTCCCAGCACCACCAGCCACGGAAAATACAATTTCCAAAAGCGCGGCCAGAATCCTCTGTACAACGCATGAAATGGCCCCAGGAAAAATGCCGCAAAATTAAACCTGCCGGAACTTCCGCCGGCCATGGCCGCAAATTCCCGCGCATAGTACGGGTCGGGCATGCGGGGCGCCGGGCCGGGATTGGGCATCGGGTTCTCTGCCAGAACCGGCCCCATCGGCAGCGCCATGCCGCACCGGGAACAAAAACGTGCTTGCGGCGGCAACACTTCCCCACATCTTGGGCAAATCATAAATGATTCCCTCCTTCGAGGTTTGAATTCTTTTTTTCATTATAGCGGGATGTACAGGGCTTTTCAAGGAAATCCACCCCGGCGGGAAAAATGCGCTGCTTCGCCCTAACGCGCCGGGCTCATAGCGGACTCGATTGAGAGGCAAGGATTTGTAAAAACGCCGTTTTTGGTCAAACAAAGCCAAAAAAGGGTTTTTTTGAGCTTTGTATTTTTCCATGGGATTTGATACAATAAGGCTGTCGACAAAAACTTCGGCAGCGACGCAGTCGAACAACCTGCAAGGCAGGAAAACGCCGCGCACAACGCGGCAGAAAGGAAGAGGATTGTTATGGATTTTTCTCCCCTGTCGCTCATTTGGCTGGGACTGGCCATTGTGTTCGGCATACTTGAGGCGACGACCGTTGCTCTTGTGAGCATCTGGTTTGTGGTTGGAGCCGTGGCCGCTCTGATCACTTCGCTTTTCTTCACTTCGTCTTTTCTTGTACAATTTTTTGTTTTCGTGGCCGTGAGCGTCATCAGCCTGGCTATTAGCTGGCCTATGATGAAAAAGCGCCGCGACGTGCAGCCCGTGCCCACCAACGCGGATCTGAATGTGGGGCGCATCGCGACCATCATCGAACCGGTATCCCCCCATCAACCCGGCCGCGCCCGACTGGACGGTGTGGACTGGACTGCAAAAGCATCGGTCCCGCTGGAAAAAGGGCAGCTATGCACCGTGACCGCCGTGGACGGCGCCACACTTACCGTTGAACCCCTGCACGGCACGGCCGCCGTATAAAAAGGAATCTCAATTTAAAGGAGGAATATTGTTATGCTTATTGTTCTGTTGCTCATCGTGCTCATCGTCGTGTTCATCATCATGAACATCCGCATCGTACCGCAGTCCTATCAATATGTGGTGGAACACCTGGGACGCTACAAGACCACCTGGGATGCAGGCGTCCGATTCCTGGTCCCCTTTGTGGACCGGGTCGCCAAAAAAGTATCTTTGAAGGAACAGGTGGTGGATTTTCCCCCTCAGCCTGTGATCACCCGAGACAACGTGACCATGCAGATCGACACGGTCATCTTCTTCCAGATCACCGACTCGAAACTCTTCACTTACAACATCGAGCGGCCTTTGTCCGCCATTGAGAACCTGTGCGCCACCACCCTGCGCAACATCATTGGTGAAATGGAACTGGACCACACCCTGACCAGCCGTGACGTCATCAACACCAAAATCACCGCCATCCTGGACGAGGCCACCGACAAGTGGGGCATCAAGGTCAACCGGGTGGAAGTCAAGAACATCATCCCGCCCGCCGAAATTCAGGACGCCATGGAGAAGCAGATGAAGGCCGAGCGTTTGAAACGTGAAGCCATTCTGATTGCCGAGGGCGAGAAGACCTCCGCCATCACCAAGGCGGAAGGCGAAAAGGAAAGCGCCATCCTGCGCGCCGACGCCGTGCGCGAGCAGCGCATCCGTGAGGCACAGGGTGAAGCCGAAGCTCTGATGACCGTGCAGAAAGCTCTGGCCGACTCCATCAGAATGCTGAACGAGGCAGACCCCTCTCAGAAGGTTTTGACACTGAAAAGCCTGGAGGCTCTGCAGAAAGTGGCCGACGGCAAGGCAACCAAGCTGATCGTGCCCAGCGAGATCCAAAACCTGGCCGGCCTTGTGGCCAGCGCCAAGGAAATGATGACCATGGACGAGACAAAACGCTAAACACAAAGGAGCCGCATCCGGCATGCCGGATGCGGCCCTTCGCTTTTTCGTCTGTTTTCGCGGTACTTTCCAAATGAAAAATTGTCAAAAAAGTGCATTGCCAAACTTTATGGGATTGAGTAGAATAAGAGTGTATTTTCATAAATTATTCATAAATTCACTTCGATATATCGCCGGCAATAGGGGCCGGCAGTTTCTAGCGGGCGGCCGTAAATCACCCGGCTATCGAAGCGGCGTTGGTATGCCGTTTTGAGGCGTGGGTCTGTAAAGTGCCCGCGCCTTCTTTTTTGCGAAATGGGGCGTGTCCCCTTTTCGATATACGATTTATTTTTCTTTTTTACAGGAGGAACAATCATGGAAAAATTCTTTCATCTGAAAGAACATGGTACCACGGTGAAGACCGAAGTCATCGCCGGTATCACCACCTTCCTTGCGATGGCCTACATTCTGGCCGTCAACCCCAGCATGCTGGGCGCAGCCGGCATGAACACCGCGGGCGTATTTGTGGCTACAGCTTTGTCTGCTGCTTTCGCTACGCTCATCATGGCTTTCTGGGCCAACTACCCCATCGCGCTGGCTTCCGGCATGGGCCTGAACGCCTACTTTGCCTACACCGTATGCGGCAGCCTGTCCGCTCAGGGCATTGAGAATCCCTGGCGCATCGCTTTGACCGCCATCCTGGTGGAAGGCCTCATCTTCATCATCCTGTCCGCGTTCAAATTCCGCGAGACACTGGTGAACTCCATTCCTGAAAACCTGAAGTACGGCATCACCGCCGGTATCGGCCTGTTCATCTCCATCGTGGGCATGGAAGGCGCCGGCATCGTGGTCGCCAATGAAAGCACCATCGTGGGCCTGGGCAACGTGGGCGATGCCAGCGTGGCTCTGGCTTTGATCGGCATTGCCATCATCGGCATCATGCTGTTCTACAACGTCAAGGGTGCTATTCTGTGGGGCATCCTGATCACCTGGGTGCTGGGCATCTTTGCACAGTTGACCGGCTGGTACACCGGTGCATCCGTTCTGCCCGATTTCACCAACAACAGCTTTATGGCTGGCTTTGCGGGTCTGGGCGAAATCGCCTTCAAGTTTGACTTCAGCTATGTAGCAGGAAACCTGGTAAACTTTGCGGTCATCGTGTTTGCCTTCCTGTTCGTGGATCTGTTTGACACCGTCGGCACCCTGATCGGTGTGGCTGCCAAAGGCGACATGCTGGACAAAGACGGCAAGCTGCCTCGCGTAGGCCGTGCGCTGATGTCCGACGCCATTGGTACTGTGGCTGGCGCCTGCATGGGTACTTCCACCGTTACCAGCTACGTGGAATCTTCCGCCGGTGTGGCTGAGGGCGGCCGCACAGGTCTGACCGCTCTGACCACTGCGGTTCTGTTCATTCTGTCCATCTTCCTGGCACCTGTCTTCCTGGCGATCCCGGGCTTTGCCACCGCTCCTGCGCTGGTAATTGTTGGTATGCTGATGATGAGCAGCGTGTCCAAAGTGAAGTTCGACGGCGATATGGCCGATGTGCTGGGTGCATTTGTGGCCATCATCATGATGCCGTTTACTTACTCCATCGCCAACGGCATCATGTTCGGCGTGCTGGTTTGGCTGGTGCTGAAAGTATTCCGCGGCAAAGCCAAGGACATTCACCCCATTATGTGGATCGTGGGTGCGTTGTTTGTGCTGCGCATCGTGACCATCGTTCTGGGTGTTTCCAGCTAATTTCTGATTTGAATTTTGCAAAAAGACGTTCGGCCAACTGGCCGGACGTCTTTTTTTCGTTCGGATGCACTTTTGATACAAAGCGTGCTACAATGAAGGCAGAACAATGGACAAGGAGTAAAAACATGGACCCGATTCTGATTGTAGAGGACGAAGCCGCCATTGCGGACCTGATTGCCTTGACTCTGGAACACGCGGGCTGGCCCTGCCGCATCGCACGGGACGGCCAAACTGCGGCGGACTACATTGAAACCGGCCGATGGTCTTTGATTCTTTTAGACATCATGCTGCCGGGCTTTGACGGATACGAACTAAAGCAATACATCGCGGATGAGACGCCTGTGATTTTCCTCACCGCCCGTATCGCCGTGGCCGATCGGGTAAAAGGCCTGCGCATGGGCGCCCAGGACTACATCTGCAAACCTTTTGAGCCCGAGGAACTGGTCGCCCGAGTGGAGGGCGTATTGCGCCGCACCGGGCGAGGCAACACTGTGTTGCAGGCTTTTGGGGTCGTTTTGGACCCTGTGGCTCGTCGGGTGCGCAAAAATGGCACCGATGTATTTCTGACGCCCCGGGAGTACGATTTGCTGGAAGTATTTTTGCGCAACCGGGGTGTGACTTTGTACCGGGATGCCCTGTTTGAACGCGTCTGGGGAGAGATGCCCGAGGACGGCAGCCGCACGCTGGATTTGCATGTACAGCGTCTGCGCAAAAAACTGGGCTGGCACAACGAAATCAAAACACTTTATAAAATTGGATACCTTCTGGAGGAGGGATCGCCTTGAAGCTGAAATGGAAGCTGAGCCTGAGCCTTCTGGCTGTGACGGGAGCGCTGTTTTTACTGGGTGGGTACTGGATGATCCAGCAAAATTTTTCCGCCTCGATCGAGGATGCCGTACAGCGCTTTTTGGCGTCCCACACCAGCCAACTGGAACAGATCGATCTTTCTCTGGCCCACCAGGATTCGATTCAATTGCAGCAGGCAGGAGTCGACGCCTCTGTGGCTGCGCCGGACGCAAACCTTGCGCTGGTGGACACAGGCTACGCTTTGCATTTTTCCAATTTGCCCCAAGTCATTGACAAAATGGACTTGTACGCCGCCGTAAAAGCGGCTGACACAGGATACATCTACCGGTCTCACGGCGAACAGACCTGGTTTCTCATCGCCAGCGCTCTTCCAACGCAACCGGACGTATATCTGGTCAGTGTCTTTGAAGTGACCAATCTGTACGATGAGCGCGCCGCTCAACTGCATCGATTTTGGCGTATTTCCGTTGTACTGCTGGGAGCCGTGGCCCTTTTGACCTTGCTGATCACGGGAGCGGTACTGCGACCGTTGAAACGGCTGCAAACTGCGGCGCAGCGCATTGCCGGCGGCGTGTATGGCGAGCGAACCGGCGTTGGGGGCCAAGATGAGGTAGGCGCTCTGAGCCGGGAGTTTGACCGCATGGCCGAAGCCATAGAGGCCCGAGACCAGGCGCTGCGGGAAAACATCCGCCAAAGAGATGACTTTGTATCCGCCTTTACGCACGAAGTGAAAACGCCTATGACCGCCATGCTGGGGTACGCCTCCATGCTGCGCACCCGGGACGTGCCTCTGGAGACCCGACAAAAGGCGGCTGACTACATTTACCACGAGTCCAAGCGCCTTGAGACTTTGTCCCGCCGGCTGATGGCCCTGATGCGCCTGGGCGAGGAAAAACTGGAACTGGAGCCTACGCCGCTGACCGGCATTCTCAACGATGTGCGGGCTGCGGCCGTGGGGCTGGCGGATGTGCGGGTGCTGGGACCCGACGGCCGGGGCCTGTACGTGCTGGCAGACCGGAGCCTTGCGGCGGACCTTGTGTGGAACCTAGTGGAAAACGCGGCCCATGCCTCTCCCAAGGATGGGTGCGTGCGCATTCACCTCACAGAGGGCGCCGACTGGATAGAGCTGACCGTATCGGACACGGGCCGGGGCATCCCCGCCGAGGAACTGCCTCGAATCACCGAACCTTTTTATATGGTGGACAAAAGCCGTTCCCGCTCTGAAAACGGCAGCGGCCTGGGTCTGGCACTCTGCAGCCGCATTGCCCAGCTCCATGGCAGCCGTCTTGTCATCGAAAGCACCCTGGGACAGGGAACGTCGGTGCGATTTTCTCTGCGAAGGGAGGCGGTCCCGTGCAAAGAGCAAGACTGACCTTCGTGTTGAGTTTGCTGTGTGTACCGGCGATTTTGGCCGCGGCGTCAATTTTGCCCTGGTTGGCCATGAAACAGGCCGACGAAACCCGCCTTGAAACCGTACATTCCCTTTCTTCGCCCATTGACATCGGCGCACCGGATGCCGGGGCCATGCAGATCCCACTGGTTCGTGAGCTGTACCAAATCTCTCTGAGGCACGACGGGGAGCCCTTCCAATCCTACGCGATCCCAGAGGGTACCGTTCTGCAGGAAGGGCAACTTTCCGATGTACTGGAACCTGCACAGATTCTTCTGGATGCGCTGCCGTCAGATCTTGCCGGACTTTTGGACTACACAATGGACCGCTCGATTCGCTCCCGCGTGGACGGCACGGAAGTGGGAATGGGATTTTTTCGATGGAATGCTCAATTTTATGTAAATTCTTCCTATTCTTTCGCCGATTTGAGCGTGGTCGTTGCCCCGGATGGCAGCACCCCCGTGTTAATGAATTTCTACATCAACGGAGCGTATCCGATGGAGCCCCCTGCCCCTTTGGAGGATCCGTTCGGCACTCTGCAAGATTTGACGGAAGTGCTGGGTCTGGATGCGCTGGACTGGCAACCTGAGCAGCAGTATTCCTCAAATGACTGGTGGTGCATTCGCAGCGAATCGGCTCATCTGAATCTGGTTTTACACCTGCGGGTCGTGGACTCTTACTCGTATTTTTTGGACATTGCCCTAAGTTCGGTTCCATGAGTCATGGTGTTTGTGCAAATGAAGGAAGTGAATCCTATGAAACGTTTTTTCGCAGCTCTGGCATTGGCGGTGTTGCTGTCGGGGTGCGCCCAACCGGCACCTGCAAGCTCGGCTGCCTCGCCCCAGGCGCAGCCTGCAAAAGAATGGAGCGTATTCCCGCTGGGGCCCGCCAGTGCTTTGACCGAACAGGGCTTTTACAGCACCGATGTCATTGTTGAGGACGGCGCCTCTGTGTTGACCTTTTACGATTTTGACCAAATGGCTCAGCGGGTGGTGTGCGATGTACCCGACTGCAGCCACGACAGCGATGCATGTCCTGCCTGGAAAGCGGGCAGCCATCTCTTTCTGCTTGGCGACACGCTGCTGTCCTTGGGTGGTCCCACAGACGATGACTACGATTACATCTATCTGAGACGCTACGATACCGACGGCCACCTAGTGGGTACCCGAACGGTGCTGGCCGGCTGGGAATTGGCCGGCACCTTTACCGACGGACAATTTTTGTACGGCTGCATCGATGGAGATTTGCTGTATCTGGACCCGGACAGCGGTCTGGAAACTGTCATCCGGCGGAAATTTCTGCCCAGTTCGTACTCTCCCATCGGCACCATAGAAAACCAAATCATGTGGAACGGCACTGACCCGGAACAGCCCACCCAGCAAGTGCTATACCGCATGGAGGACGATTTTTCCCTGACAGAATTTTTCAGATACGACCCAAGCGAGGTCAACTTGCTATGCATCGATCATGACCATTTGTACTGGGCCGACATGGCCACCGGAGAAATAAAAAGCACCGACGCGGACGGGCAAACGCAGACATTGTCAACGGCGCTGAGCCAGTACATCTTTACGCGACCCGAGGACGGCTGGTGCAGCGTACAGAGCTGGAGCGGCCAGGTGTTGGGCGAAAAACTGCTGGTGGACGTGCTGATCGAACAGACGGATCTGGCATCCACCTGCTTTGCGATCAATTTTTCCACGGGCGAAGCCACGATATGCACCCTGACCGACTACTGGAACGGATATGCCCATCCGGTGGCCATCTGGGCCGAAACGGACCGGGGGCTGCTGGTGAGCCAGCACGAACCGGTGATGCGCACTACCATGGGACAAGACGGTTGCTTTGCCACTTTTGAGAGTTCCCGGACCCTGTACGGATTCATTGACGCAGAAGACTTTTTCGCCGGGCGACCGGAGTATCGGATGATTTCCTCGATTTCCATTTGAACGGAGGCATTTTTATGAAGCGGCTGTTTTGTGTTGTTCTCGCACTGATGCTGGCCGGCTGCACACCGGCCGCCTTGGAGCACTCCTCTTCGGTGACGGAACCGACGCCTGATTCGGCCGCTTCGAACACAGTCTGCGTTGAAACAGCGCTCACTCCGGCCGGGTCCACCAATTCCATGGGATACTTTTCCTTTTATTACAATCCGGTCAACCAAGCGGTTGGAACGCAACTGGCCCGATGGGATTTTGGGGACATGACCATGCACATCGCCTGCTCGGCGCCGGGCTGCAACCACATTGGCGAGACCTGTGAGGGCCGAATAGGCGGCAATGCTTTTTTGGTGCTGGAAGACGCCGTTTACACGCTGGAAAACGGACCTGACGGCGAGACGTACACGCTTTGCTGCCGCCAGGCGGACGGCACGCATCCCCAAACGGTGGGCACCGGGGGACAATGGATCTTTATAGGGGCAGACGAAGAATTTCTCTATGGTTTTTGCAACGACGCCTTTGGACGGGTGAGCCGGACCGATGGGACTGAGGTCTTTCTGGCCCACGGCGCACAAGCGGATTTTTGCGATTTTGGCCGGGTGCTGGGAGTTTGGAACAACCGTTTTGTGGCCGTGAACTGGGACCCTGCACAAACCCAGCCTGTGCGCATCTGCCTTTTGGGCAAAGACGGCAGTGTGACCCAGACCGCTCAGGTGGATGCGGACCGGTTCTCCAGCCGCAACTGCGTACTCATTGCAGACCAGGTGATCTACTTTGACCTGCTCACCGGAGACGTGATGGCCGTGAACGTGGATTCTGGCGAGACACAAACCGTCACCGGTGCACTGCGGTCTTGTACCGCTTTGGGAGAGGAGCACTCTTTTCGACTGCAAGCGGTAAACGGCCGGCCGATCGTGTGGGACAGGGACATTGTGGACGGTTATCTTATGGAGAGGGTCTTTCTTGTGAACGAGGAAGGCACGGCGACCGAGCTGACGCAGCGCCAGGAGTGGCGGGACTATGACCCGGCCCTTGCAGACACCTATTACGTCTACTATGCGCCCAGCAAAGAGCCAGCTCCGGTGCAAATGGTGGCCCAATGGAAAGACAAGCTGGTGATAAAGCGCGCGCTTCAATTTTACACCTATGAACGGGACGGCGCGCCTGCTCTGGGTTCCAAAGACGTATATGCGCTGATGAATGCCGAGGACTATTTGGCGGGCAAAGAAACTTATCAGGAATTCACGATTTCCCAATGAGAGGAGCGTTTTTATGCGGCGAATTTTTTGTGCAATCTGTCTTTTAGCCCTGCTGGCAGGCTGTGCACCGGCTGGTTCCGCTGCGCCTTTGGCCGAAAACGAATCCTCGGCTGTGGCCGAGCCCCTGGCCTTGGTAAATCAGAGCACAAACGGAATCGGTTATTTTTCTTTGTACTACGATTCGAACTCGTCCAACCCCGGCACATTGCTGACCCGGTGGGATTTTGGGGACATGACCATGCACATTGTCTGCTCCGCGCCGAACTGTGACCACACGTCGGAAACCTGCGAGGCGCGGTCGAACGGGTATCCTCTGGTCGTACTGGAGGACGCCATCTACACATTGGAATACGCCCCGGATCTGGAGCTGTATCCTTTGATGGTTCGTGACGCGGACGGCACGCATCCCCGACAGGTGGGTGCTCTGGCATACTGGTTTTTTGTGGGAGCGGATGCAGAGTATCTGTACGGCTTTTGTGACGGAGCCTTTGGCCGGGTGAGCCGGACAAACGGCACAGAGACTTTTTTGGCCCACGGGCTTCAGGATGATTTTTTTACGTCCGGGAAGGTGCTTGGAATCTGGCAGGACCGCTTTGTGGCCATCAACTGGGACATTTCCAGCGAACAGCCTGCGCGCATCTGTTTATTGGACCGCAGCGGAGATGTGACCGAGATTGCCCAAGTGGACCCGACTCATTTTTGCTATCCGATGTGCATTTTGATTGAAAACGAAGTGATGTATCTGGATCGCCCCACCGGAGATATTGTGGCCATTCATTTGGAAACCGGCGAGACGCGGACCGTCACCCAGGCGCTGCGGTCCTACAACGCCTTAGAAACACAGGACTTTTACAAAACCCAGCGCTGGTATCTGCAAAACGTGCAGGACCACCCCATCGTCGAGGTAACGGATTTTGTAAACGACTCTCTGCAGGAAACCGTCTTTTGCGTAAATGAGGACGGTTCTGTGTCCGAACTGCCTCAGCGTCAGGAAATGCGGGGCTTTGACGAACAACTGTACAAAGACTACTACAACACAAAAGACGCGCCGTTGACGGTACTGGCTGAGTGGGACGATCAACTGGTAGTGAACTGCGCTGTTCAGTTTTCCACCATAGACACCGTGGACGGCCCCGTGATGAACCCCCAAAGCGTGTACGCGGTGATGGACGCCGAAGACTATCTTGTGGGCAAGGAAATTTACAGGGAATTCACTGTTCCCGACTGAGAGGAGAAACCTTTTA
>NZ_CAUWGY010000072.1:0-11801 GCF_963558415.1 uncultured Ruthenibacterium sp.
CGAACCAGTCATTCCGCGATTTTGGCGCGTACGCTGGGAATTCCTGCCGTACTTGGCATTGTGGATTTAATGAGCAAAGTCCATGAGGGAGACCAGGTATTGGTAAACGGCGGGACAGGGGAAGTAATTTTAAGTCCGAGTCCGGCGCAGACAGAGGCCTATCGTATCCAGCGCGCAGAGATCCTGAAAGAACAACAGATTCTTGCACAATATAGAGATCGCCCTACGGTAGATGCAGATGGTCGACGTTATGCACTATATGCTAACATAGGTTCACCGGAGCAAGCGTCACAGGCACGTTCTGGAGGCGCAGAAGGAATTGGGCTGTTCCGCACGGAATTTTTGTTTATGGAGCGAGCGACCGCGCCGGATGAAAACGAACAATATCGAGCTTATCAGGCGGTGTCCGATGCGATGAGTGACCGCGAGATTTTGATTCGTACGTTGGATATCGGCGGAGATAAGAATATACCTTATCTGGCCATGGAGCGCGAGGAAAATCCGTTCTTGGGCTATCGGGCGATTCGCTATTGTTTGGATAGGCCGGATTTCTTTTCTGTGCAACTGCGAGCACTTTTGCGCGCGGGTGCTAAGAACCGAAACATCCGCATTATGTTGCCTCTAGTCACCGGAGTTGAAGAAGTACGCGCTACACGCCAGCTTGTAGAAAAGTGCAAAGAGGAGCTTGAAAAGCGCGGTGAGCTGTTTGACCCATCTATTCAAATCGGTGTGATGATTGAAACGCCGGCGGCTGTTCAAATAGCAGATTTGCTCGCTCGCGAGGCGGATTTTTTCAGCATTGGAACCAATGACTTGACTCAATATACGTTGGCGGTGGACCGAGGAAATGCGAAGGTCGAAAATATGTATCGATTATTTCATCCTGCGGTTTTACGCGCAATTCGCCAGGTAGTCAATGCGGCAAAACAGGCGCACATCCCTGTGGGAATGTGTGGAGAGGCCGCAGCAGACCCTCGGCTAATTCCTTTGCTTATGGCTTGGGGATTGGATGAATTTAGCGTGAGTACCCCATCAATTTTGGCGGTTCGACATCGTATTTCTCAGTGGAGCCAAGAGCATGCTGTGCGCCTGGCGGAAAAGGTGATGAATCTTTCTTCGATACAGGAAATTGAAACAGAACTTGAAAAGGAATGAAAAGGCAGGAGAGAGCGCAAGACTCTCTCCTGCCTTTTTTAGGCTTGTAGAAAGAAAAAGTGTTTGATAAAATGGAGCGTGCGGATATTCTTAGGGGGTTGGATTGTGCAGAAAGATTTGACCGTTGGCAGTGAAAAAAAGGCGATGTTGCTATTCGCTGCACCGCTGATTCTTGGAAATATTTTTCAACAGCTCTACAATGTTGTGGATACTTGGGTGGTAGGATATTATGTTTCTGCTGATGCACTTGCAGCAGTGGGAACCTCTTTTTCTCTGCTTACCTTTTTAAATTCGATTCTCATTGGACTTTGCATGGGAGTAAGTGTTGCCTTTTCGATGTATTTTGGTTCGCATCAAATACAGCGACTCCGTCAAAGTATTTTTCTTTCGGGTGTTTCCATCGGTCTGGTTGCTGTGATAATGGAGATGTTCTTGCTGTGGACAGAAAAAACGATTGTTCGATTATTGCAGGTGGATCCAGTTATTTTTGATATGACACTTGAGTATCTTCATATTGTTTTTTGGGGGATTGTGCCGGTTTTTATCTATAATTTTTTTGCCGCACTTGTTCGAAGCATGGGCAACTCAAAAGCACCTGTTGTATTTGTTGCGCTGTCCGCTGTAATTAATATAGGTTTGGATATCTGGTTTGTAGCAGGCCTTAGAATGGGAGTGGCAGGAGCGGCCTGGGCGACGTTGATCGCACAGGTAATTAGTGCAATTGGAATGGCGGCTTATGCTTTTTTTCGAACGCCCGAACTGCGGTTGTGCCGTGAAGATTGTTCCTGGAATGGCAGCTTGTGGATGCAACTTGCAAATTATGCTTCTTTCACGGCTTTGCAGCAATCCGTGATGAATTTCGGAATTTTAATGATACAAGGTTTGGTTAATAGTTTTGGTGTAGCGGTTACGGCAGCTTTTGCTGCAGCGGTCAAAATTGACTCATTTGCCTACATGCCTGTACAAGATTTTGGAAATGCGTTTTCAACTTTTATTGCACAAAACTATGGGGCAAAGAAAATGAAACGAATTCAGCGGGGAATCCGCTTTTCAATCGCTGCATCCTGTATATTCAGCGCGGCTGTTTCGGTGTTCGTCTTTGCTTTTGCGTCTCAGCTCATGCGTATTTTTTTTCTGAGGGAGAAACCGAAATTTTACAGATTGGAATACAATATCTCCATATTGAGGGTGCTTGTTACATTGGAATTGGCCTTTTGTTCTTACTTTATGGTTTGTATCGAGGCGTGGGATGGCCCTCTATGTCGTTGGTCTTAACGGTCATTTCGTTGGGAACACGTGTGGTAGTTTCTTACGCGTTGGCGCCTTCAATGGGATATACGATTATTTGGTGGAGTATTCCGTTGGGTTGGATTCTGGCGGATATCGTTGGCTTTTGGGTATGGAGAAAAAAGAGACCTTTGCAAAAGTTTTGAAAAAGGGCTGTGGCTTTGCCACAGCCCTTTTATGACATTTTTGTCATGCACTGAACAAGGACGAAGAGTAGAATAAAACAGAGGGAGGGACCAAGGTGAGAGTGCTTATTGTAGAAGATGAGATGGATATTGCACAGCCTTTGGCTCGACTTTTACAAGCGGAAGGTTGGAGCATTGTTGTGGCGGGAACCGCTGCTGAGGCATTGGAAAAATTGGGGCAAATCAGGTTTGACGCAGTCTTGCTTGACTTGGGATTGCCGGACCAAAGTGGTTTTGTTGTGTGTAGGACTGTGCGAGAAATGGGAGATGCGGCAATTCTCGTTCTGACCGCACGAAGCGATGAAGACAGTGTAGTGCGCGCTTTGGAAGAAGGGGCGGATGATTATGTTATCAAGCCATTTCGTGCTCGGGAGTTGGCGAGTAGACTGCGCGCGATTCAGCGCAGACGCGCAGGAAAAAGAAACTATCGCTTTGGAACGTTGCGAATTGATGCAGATGCAGCACAGGTGTTTGAAAACGAAGTACCCTTGCCTTTAACAGCGCAGGAGTATCGCTTGTTGCTTTTGTTCGCGTCTAATCCCGGCTGTGTATTAGAGCGTGGTGTTCTGCTTCAGGCGCTTTGGGATTGTGGTGGCAATTTCGTAAATGATAATACCCTAACGGTAACAGTGAAGCGCCTTCGGGAAAAACTGGGGCACGAAGGTGCACGTATCAAAACAGTTCGGGGAATTGGATATCGATGGGAGGAGAGAATGTGAGTCGGGAGACAAAAATTCTTTTGATGGTACTCGCAAGCTTTTCTGTAATAGGAGGAGCGGCGGGATATTGGCTGGCGGGCGCTCGCTCCGGCCTGTGCGCGCTGGCTACCGGGGGCATGGGAATGATTGCTTTCTGGCTATATAGTATCGAGCGTTCCAAAGAAGTACACAGACTTTGTGAGTATTTGGCAGATGTATATGCAGGCAATCAGGTTTTGGATATACGCACACAGCGTGAAGGGGAATTGAGTGCTTTACGCAGTGAACTTTATAAAATTACCACGATTCTTTGCGAACAGAAAAAACAGCTTATGAAAGATAAAAGGCAAATGGCGGATTTTTTAGGCGATGTAGCACATCAGCTTCGTACACCCTTATCAGCTATTTTGTTGCAGACAGAGTTGTGGCAGGGGCAGGGAATTCCAGAAAACGAGAAAGAGGGGGGTGCCTTTCGCATTCAAAAGGCGGCCGAGCGAATTCGTTGGCTGGTAGAGCAGCTTTTGCGGTTATGTCGTCTGGATGCTCAAGTGGTCTGTTTTGAAAAGGCCAGTCATTCAGCATGTTTGCTTTTGCACGAAGCTTGCCGGAATATTATGCCTTTATGCGCTTTGAAAGGTGTGACTTTGGAGTGTAATGTGGAAGAGAGCATTCATTGCTTTTGCGATGCTTCCTGGACGGTACAGGCTTTGACAAATCTTATTAAAAATGCAGAAGAGCACACTGTTCAAAATGGCAGTATACGACTGTGGTGCGAGAGCAATGCGCTGTATACACAATTTTGTGTAGAAAATAGTGGACCAATGATACCTCAAGAAGAAATGCCGCATTTGTTTGAACGTTTTTGGCGGGGGAAAAATGCCTCTCCAACCAGCATTGGAATCGGACTTGCATTGGCAAAAGCAATTGTACAGGGACAGGGCGGAATGGTATGGGCCGAAAACGGAGCAAACGGCCCTTGCTTTTTCCTTCGTATGTATACAGAGCCTAGGTGATGAATTTGTCATGGTACTGTCACGAAATTGTCAGTTTCGCAGACTATTCTTAACACAGAAAGGAGTGGATGAAAGTGGCGTTTTTAGAGGTGAAGAACCTCAGCCGTGTCTATGGAAAAGGTGAGGCGGCGGTTCGTGCACTGGACAACGTTTCCTTCGAAGTTCCGAAGGGGCAATTTGTGGCAGTGATGGGAGCATCGGGATCAGGAAAGTCTACATTGATGCATTTATTGGGAGGAGTGGATCGGCCTACAGCAGGTGTTGTCACGCTGGACGGAGTTTCCCTTTATGAACAGAGCGAAGAGGCGCTAACTATTTTTCGGCGCCGCCAAATTGGTTTGGTATATCAGTTTTATAATCTGGTTCCACTTTTGACAGTGGAAGAGAATTTGGTCCTTCCACTTCTGCTGGATGGAAGAACGCCGGACTCCGCGCGCGTGTCAGACATGTTGGTGCGGTTGGGACTTTCGGAAAAACGAAAAGCATTCCCTGCACAACTCTCAGGTGGACAGCAGCAGCGGGTGGCTATTGGCCACGCGTTGCTCACGCGACCAGCGTTGCTTTTGGCGGATGAGCCTACTGGAAATCTTGATTCGGCAGCGGGCAAAAGTGTTACAGAACTGTTAGAGTACATTCATACCACCACCGGTCAGACAGTAGTGATGATTACCCATGATGAAACGTTGGCTTTACGTGCTCAGCGCATTGTACAGTTGAAAGATGGCCGACTTGTGAAGGATGAGGTGATCCGCACATGAAGGCGATGTTTCTGCTTACGTTTCGGCAGTTTATACGAGGTGGAGCACGCACTTGGTTCACTTGGATCTGTGCGGTGATTTGTGCAGGAATACTGGGAGCGGTATTGTTTGGCGGTGAATCTTTGGCGGCCGTTTTTGAACAGCAATCAGATCTTGCGCGGCCGGTTTTATTCCTCTCACGCTTGGTAATGGTGTTATTGATTCTGGGTTTATCAATGCTGCTGCGCAATGTGTTTCGGCTGTCGCTGTCACAGCGAACGCGTATGTTGGGACAATTAGCTAGTTTGGGAGCCACAAGACGCCAAATGCGGCAAAGCGTGTGGCTGGAGGCGTTGATTCTGGGCGCTTGCAGCATTCCTTTGGGGTTGGCGGCGGCAGCGGCAGGCCTTGCAATTGTTTTTTCCGTTCTTAGAAATGTGCAATCTGTAGCTGCACGCCCGTTGACATTGATGATTCGACCGCAGCATATACTTCTTGCTGCAGCTTGCGTATTGTTCACATTGTTTTTGGCCGCATGGGGAACGGCGCGCCGTGCGTCCAAACTAACGGCAATCGAGGCTGTGCGTGAAACCTATGCGATTCCAAAATGCCATGGCACAAGCCGTTTCCAAAACATTGCAAGGTTGATTGCAGCCCGAAGTTCCTCTGCCTATCACTACGGCACGAGTCAGACGGCCGTGGTTGCAATCTGTGTGTTTTTGGTGCTGATGACGCTGGGTTTTTCTGATGGAATGATACGCAGTTATATAGATAATATCCCTGAGTATAATTATCGAATCTATTTCTGGGTTCGTGGTGGCCATGAACCGGCGGATTTAGACCAATGCGTGCGCGATGCAGTCAAACGCGTAGAAGGTGGTAGAGTTTATTCTTCCGAAGATACCGGATTAATCTGGTACAAGGAAAACAATGCAGCCAAAATTTTGACTTTGGACGATGCCGCATTCAAAGAGTGGTATGGAGCAGAACTGCCGTCTTCGCCCGCGGGAACCTTAAGTTGTATTTACGCGGCGAATGCGGACCAAACACCGCTTTTTGAACCGGGCGAGCGCTCTTCGGACGGAACTTGTGTAGTGACGGATACTTGTGATACGCCACTGCCCGTAGGATTGCAGGAGCAAAATGGTTTTCCTTGCAGTTATTTTATTACTACTCAAAGCGCGTACGATTCGTTTCCGGGAAGATTACAGCGTACAGAGCGCCTTTTGCAGATTTTGGTGGAAACACAGGATGCAACACGGCTGACACCGGAAATTACGCAGACGCTGGAAGGCGTTGCCATACAGGAAACCAATCTTTCTTTATTGGGAAGCGACACAACCGCGTATATGATTCAGGATTTTACACAGACATCTTGGTCCTACACGATGACCTTCGCGGCGGTTGGATTATTGCGGATTTGCGGTTGGGGATTTGTTGTGCTTTTAACGGTTGGATGTACCGCGTCTGTGCTCAGTTCGGCCAGCGCACAGGCGCAGATGCGCAGGCGTGAATTTGCAATTTTACGCAGTGCCGGAATGACACAGCGCGAGTTGAGCCGAATGCTTGGAATGGAAGCGCGTCGGCGCTGCTTGGTAGGACTAGGCTTTGGCCTTCCCACCGGTATTGCGGTTTCCTTCTTTGTGCAAAAATGGCTGATCACGTTTTATAAGTTTTACTGGCTAGAGTGTTTGTGGATATCGTTTAGAACAGGTCTGGTAGTAGCCGTTGGCGCAATTTTCGTATGCTGGGCCGCACATCGTGTGGCTTTGAAAGCTGCATTTAGTGCTACGATTCGCGATGATTTGATGAGAGAATAAAAAAGGGAGCCGCTGTGGGCTCCTCTTTTTTTATTCCTCGCGAGCGGCGGCGATGCTATTAAGAATTTGGGTTCTTGTATCATCAAATAAAAGCGATTGATTATGACGGAAATATGCATCACAGCCAAAATTTTGAATGTACCAAGAAGTGTGTGCATTGGCGGTTAGCTCCGTTGCAAAAATGACCATCTCCTGGCTTTCGCCCAAGGCTTCTTCTAAAAAGGCAAAGGCGGCATTCAATTGAAAACCCGTTTTAGTAACCCATTCTCCGCGTATAGCAACCTGTTCTTGAAATAATTCGCGCACTCGTTCGAATGCTGCATTCTCCGGAATGCGTTCTTGTTCCAAAACATGTAAATAGCGTTCCAGATGTGCCGCTGTTCCGCGCAGCATGCGCTGTTCTTCTGGATCCGCATTTTGCGCCTGTAGCCGATGGATAAGACGTGTGTGGGTATTTTGCAATTCTGCCGAAAGCGCATCCGAGACAGAGGTGGCGGCCTGCTTTACACGGATGAGACAAGCATGCAATTCCTCGGTCAATTGCTCTTGGCGGCGACAAGCACAAGCGCTCTCTCCTAAACGGGCAATCAAAAGACCGAGCACACTCAGCTTCTCGTCAAAGGGGGCACTGCTCAGTTCGGCGGCGGAAAGTTTAGTCCAGTGTTCACTCAGAATATCTTCTATATGATAAATTTGACGATATTTGGCGTATAGTTCCAGATAGTTTGCAAAATCACGCGCAATGCGGGGAAGCTGAATGTATTGGCCAATGACCTCTCGATCCGGTTGAATGCCCATCTGTTCATAGGTGAGCAAAAGCTCCGAAAGATCTTCCCAGCCGCGCGCAGTGGCAAATTGGACGCCGTCTGCCGAAGCCTCGAAAGCGTAGAAATTCTCTTTGTGAATTTCCAGATAAGTGAGAATCGCACCATGAATTCCTTTTTGATAAGCGTATTCCTTCCAAACGGAAAAATCCTGTTCGACGTCGATTCGCTTCACCCGGTCCAGTGTCACTACGTCGAATTCTCGAACGGATTTATTGTATTCTGGTGGATTTCCGGCAGCTACAATGATCCACCCGTCGGGGAGTTTTTGATTGCCGAATGTTTTGCACTGCAGAAACTGAAGCATCATGGGAGCCAGAGTTTCGGAGATGCAGTTAATTTCGTCCAAAAACAGAATTCCTTCTCGCAGTCCGGTGTCCTCCATAGTCTGATAGACTGTAGCAAGAATTTCACTCATGGTATATTCGGTCACGGAAAAAGATTTTTCGCCAAATTTTCTTTCCTGAATGAAGGGGAGCCCGAGCGCACTCTGACGAGTATGGTGGGTGATGGTGTATGCTACCAGAGCAATGCCGGTTTCGTAAGCAATCTGCTCCATGATCTGTGTCTTGCCAATGCCCGGAGGCCCCATCAAAAGGACAGGGCGCTGGCGCATCACTGGAATGCGGTATTGGTCAAATTCGTCTTTGGCGAGATAGGCACGAATGGTGTTTTTTATTTCCTGCTTTGCCTGTTTAATATTCATACTGTATCTCCTTGCAATTCATTTTCATCCAAAAGAATGCGAATGCCCCAAGGGGGGACCCGCTCGGGAACACCCTGCCCGGCTAACATTACAAACGCCGCATCATAGGCAGGACGTTTGGCGGGATAAATCCCCAGTCCGTCGGTAAAGTAGAGAACGCCCCGCAATTTATGAAAAGCACCTTGTTGAATCAAATCATCTACGTGACGAAATACCGGTCGGAAATCGGTTGCCCCTTGTCCAGCCAGTTCAAAGTGCTCCATGTATTCTTCCAGTTCTGCCCGATTCGAAATGGACTTATCCACCCGGAGCTGGTCGTCACATTGCAGAATGCGTAGATGAAAAGTGCGAAAAAAACTTTCGTTTTGCTTTAAAATCCCATAAGTATACCGCAAAAAACGACGCACCAGCTCACCGGATGTGGACATGGAAGTATCAATGGCGATTACCAAATCACGAATGCGTTGTACTTCTCTGGTTTCCAGCGGTTCAATCAGGGGCATGTTTCCGTAATGGTGGAGACCGTACATATAGTAACTATAATCAAAGGTGTCTGGATCGATTCCGCTCTCTTCGCCCGTAATGGTAAAGCGTCGCAAAAATGCGCGATAATCTGCAGTTTCCTGCGTTTCTACTCGCAACTGCTCCAGTACAGCTTGCCCACCGCCGGCGGCTTCGCTCATTACGGTTTCCATACTGGTCTGCGTCCTCTGTGCGATTTTTTGCCAGGTTTGTTGAGGAGTTTCCTGCTCTTGCTGGGATGCTTTTTCCCAGAGAGCATGATCGTCCTCAAAAAATTCTCGCGCCAGAGTGGCTCTTTCGTATTCTTCTAGCGGATGGATGCGGAACGACCGGTACAGTGCCTCGGCCGTCAGTACTTTGTACTGCTTTTCGAAGCGTTGATAAAGTCCAAAACGGCGAGGACTCGGTGCAGATGCTAAGCAGCGGTAGCTCAAAGAATCCAAAATGTGTTCCACCGCAATATCACAGCATAGATCCCACAATTCGCCGTCTCGGCCTCTTCGCTTGATTGGGTGCAAAAGAACACAATGAAGCACAAGATGAAGATAGGCCCGGCATACAAGATTTCGCCCTTTTTCGTAGCGCATGGCAAGATAGCTTCCATTGAAAAATAAGTTTTGTCCATCGGTGGCGATGAAATCCGTATCTTGTTCATCGGAAAAGGGCAATGCACATAATGCAGCATCTAGAAAAGGCAGATTCAAGTATAATTCATTGCGGGCGGCCGTTAGGATAGAGCGTCCTACTTTGCGCCATGCATCAGATTGAGGCATAAAGAATCCTCCTCAAAGATCGAAGGTTTTTGTTTGGCATGTGCCTGTATGGTGCAGATGATTTAGAAGAATGCCAAGCATTTCCGTGTTTTTGTCCGTACGAGCAATATCACAGGCGGTTTGAAGGCAGTTGGCAGGGAATAATCCCAATGGAAGCATCCGAATCAATCCTTCGCTATCCTTGTTTTTTAATAGAATACGTAATGATTCGTTCGCATGAGAGGAGAGCAAAGACTCATAGCGTGCCCGATGAGTAGGAGAAAGGTCTTTTGGCCAACACAGCCTTTCAAGGCCAATCCGAACGGCAAAATCAAAATCTTGTGTCAAAATTAAGCGCTCCAAAGCGGCATCGTATTGGGAAAAACTCACTTTTCTACCATCAAAACACTGGCGGTAGGTAAAGCCGGCTCCTTCAATATGATATCCGAAAATATGCGGTGCTGCCAGTTCTTCGTATTCTTCGCTGTATGGTGGAAACAAAAGATGTGCTTGTTCTCCATCGATAAATTGCATTACACAGAGCAGTTCTCCATGGTGTTCGCGCAGCACACCTCGCAGACAACTGGTCCCATCCGCAGAGATTTTTGTTTGGAGTATACAGAAATTTACACAATTTAAAAACGCATCAGAACCGATTTCCGCCAATGATTCTCCTGCCTGCAGGTATTCCAGTGAGTGACAGTCATAAAAGGCATAGTCGCCCACACGGCGCATGCAAGATGGAAGAGTTAACCTGCGGATGGAAGAAGCATCGTGACCATTTTGACAGCCAGCACCGACACATACAGAGAATGTTTCACAAGAACCAGGAAGATTCGGGGCACGTCGAGCCATGGCGTAAGGGCCTAATTCGATTACGTGTTTTCCAAAAACAGTTTCAGGTAGGCGAACCACCGCATCTCGGGTCTCACATCGAAGAATGATAATGCCATCTTCCGATTCTCGGCACGTAAGCAAAAGGTTGTTTTCTCCATCCATTGCATCAATGAAACACTCTTTCCAAACAAATTTAAAGTAATTATACCATTTAAGGAGAAATAAGAAAAGGGCAAAAACGACCCCAGCCATACTTGGCTGGGTTCGTTTTTACAGGACACTTTGGCCATTTACCACTAGATGAAAACCGAGACCGAGTTTATCGGCTGCTTTCCTACATAAAGTCATCCGGTCAAGAAAAATTTCAAAATAATCCATCATAGGAGAAATTTTTGTGTCCAGTTGCAAATTTAGAATCACGGCTTTTTGCTCCATATCCAGAGTAGTGGAAGCCTTTTCCACCGCGTAGTTTACCCGATCATGAATATCGAAGGTATGAAGATCTTTGGAGCGCACACGGCTGCGCCGCACATCGGTTTTATCAGCTAAAATCAACGCGGCGGCTACGGGATTGACAGGGAAGGCGGTTCCTTCATCATGGTTTCCAATGGCGGAACAAACAGTTGCGATTTCATCCGCGGGCATTCCCAATTTGTCCAAAATGCGAAATGCCATTACTGCGCCCGATTGAGCGTGGTCTATACGGTTGATCACATTGCCAATATCGTGCATGTATCCTGCAATCCAGGCAAGTTGTTGCGTCCTTTTATCATATCCGAGTTCCGTCAAAATTTTTTCGGCAAAGTGAGCTACTCGTGTGACGTGCGCAAAGCTGTGCTCTGTGAAGCCAAGTGCATTCAATGTGTCATCCGCCCGCTCAATATAAGTGCGAATCTGCTCATTTTCTTTAATTTCCAAAGGTGTAATCATAAATGGTTCCTTTCCGATACATCAATTTGTTCCACAACCACAAAGGCGGTAGCAAAGTCGCCTTCGTGGGTGAGAGAGAGCAAGGCTCGCAAATGATTTTTTTCCATATGGAGTGCAGCAGCTCCACTGAAAGAAAAATAGGGTGCGCCAGCCTCATTGCGCAGTGCTTCGGCTTGGGACCAGATAAAACTGGACAGCCCTTCTCCCAAGGCCTTCCCAAGAGCCTCTTTAGCAGCAAAATTTGCGGCCACCGTTTCTGCACGCATCTTTTTACGCTCGAACATTGTCAACTCTTGCGGACCAAATACGCGCTGCAGAAACGAGTTGTGCTCCAT
>NZ_CAUWGY010000073.1:0-11798 GCF_963558415.1 uncultured Ruthenibacterium sp.
GTGCCCATGTTGCATTGGCCGGACAGCATGTACACGTATATTCCTGAACTGAAGGCGCTGTTCACTTGCGATAGCTTTGGATGCCACTACGCGGACGATCGGGTGTTTAACGACCTGATTGAGGGCGATTTCACCGAGGCCTATAAATATTACTTTGACAACATCATCGGTCCGTTTAAAAACCCGTTTATGCTCAAGGCTTTGGACCGCATTAAGGACTTGCCCATTGAGTTTGTAGGCAATGGCCACGGACCGGTGCTGCGCAGCAACATTCAGCATTATTTTGATTTGTATCGTACCTGGAGCACTCCGGTAGTGCGTGAGAAAAAGACCGTAGCGGTGGCTTACGTGTCTGCTTACGGTTACACAAAACAACTGGCGGAGTCCATCTGCGAGGGCCTGACCCAGAGCGGCGTGAGCGTGAAATGTTTTGATTTGGTGACCGACGACAATGCCCAGGCCAAAGCGGCCATTGCGGATGCAGACGGCTTTTTGCTGGGCAGCCCCACCCTGGTGGGCGATGCGCTGCCGCCTGTGTATGAAATGCTGGTAGGTCTGAATCCCATCATCCACAAGGGCAAATTTGCCGCTGCCTTCGGCAGCTATGGCTGGAGCGGTGAGGCAGTGCCGAACTTGGTTGCCCGTATGCAGCAGTTGAAGCTCAATATGCCGCTGGAGGGTATGAAGGTTCGGTTCAAACCCACGCAGACAGATTTGGATGCTGCGAAACAATACGGTTTGGCTTTTGGAAATGCAGTGCGTGGCGTTTAAGCGTACGTGCGTTTGTGTATACTATTCACAAAGAAAGGAGACTGCACTATGAAAAAGTGGCTTTGTACGATTTGCGGCCAAGAGTTCGAGGGTGACCAGCCTCCCGTACCGTGCCCTGTGTGCGGCGCCGGCGAGGAAGCCTTTGAAGAAGTAACAGAATGAGAAAAAACCGGCTCCTGCGTTTGCAGGGGCCGGTTTTGGTTGTGATGGACAGATTTGATTCGGCGATTTTGTGCACAGAACAAAAGCCCGGACACAGCAAACGTCCCTTTGCCCGGCATCCGGTCCGGGAAAAGGGACGTTCAAAAATGAAATCTTATTTCTTTTCCGTCACATAGGAACGCAGCGCTTTGCACACTGCCTCCAAATCGATTTTACGCTCCTGCAAAAAGCGGGATTGACCCAACAGGGAGCGGAACTCTTTGACGGTATAATGGCCGGTGCTCCGGGGCAGTGCCAGCGAGGCGGAGGGATTGGTAAACACGCAAACCGTCTCGACCGGAATGCCTTTGAGCTTGGCGCTGAAAAGAATGTCGCGCACAAGGCGTGTATCCCGCTCGGCTTCCAACATGGGGTTTGCGAAGGAGATGCGGTCGTCGTTTTTTACCTGCAGCCACATGGCGTCCCCTGCGCTGCCGTAAATGGAACCGCCGCGGCCCACACATTTGACGCACAGCAGCCCAAACGTACCTACAACAATGAAATCCAGATCCGCCAGTTTCCCGTCCTTGGCAAGGCATGCGGGTGCAATAAGCTGATACCCATTCATCAAAGCCATACGCCGCGCTGCACCCAGGGGTTTGTCGGCTTTTTTTGAATCGGGCAGATCTTTTGCTTTGCGGCGGCGCTGAAAAAATTCATTCTGCCACATGAAGTAGACCACGATGCCGATGCACAGAATGGCCAGCACTACAATGCCGGTGATCGTATACAGATTGTCCACGGAAAAACCTCCACAATAAGCCGTTCGGTCGGCTTTTTTAGTTCATTTTTAACAGTATAACAAAAAGTCGAGAAAAACACAATTGAGCGGGCGCATCCAAACAAAAGAATTTTAGGGAAAAAAGTGGATAGAGAAGATTTTTTAAAAAAGAAGTTGACTTTTTAGTTCGAGTATGCTATCATACTAAATGCACTCGAGAGTGTGAAAAGTAAAAATGCGCTGCTAGCTCAGTTGGATAGAGTGTTTGGCTACGAACCAAAAGGTCAGGGGTTCGAATCCCTTGCAGCGCACCAAAAACGGAGCAAGGCATCGGCTTTGCTCCGTTTTTATGTTTTGCACAAGATGAAAAAGATGGTATGATAAGGACAGGATCACAACACGCTGTGACAATCAAAGGAGGAGTAGAACGATGATCGACTTTAACAATGCCAGCTTTCTGAAACTGAAACCGGTGAAAAACGAAACGTTTTCTTCAATGATTGCGGAAATCCTTGTGGACGGTGAAGAAATCATCCAATCCTTCCAGAGCGTTCGGGACGGGGTAGTTTTTACCACAAAACGCATCTTTGCCATCAATGTGCAGGGAATCACAGGAAAAAAGAAGGATTTTACTTCTCTGCCGTACAGCAGGATTCAATGCTTCTCCGTAGAGACGGCCGGTGTGCTGGATCTGGACAGTGAATTGGAACTGTGGTTCAGTGGGCTGGGCAAGGTGAGATTTGAGTTTTTAAGCAACGCGGACGTAAAGGAAATTTGTCGTGCCATCGGTGGCTTTGTGCTGAAATAATCCGTAAAAAAGCGCCCCTTGTACAAGGGGCGCTTTTAGACGCTGTTTCAGTTTGCAGACATCTGTGTATAACATTGGCGGATGATGGTGTCGTATAAATCGTTGTAATATGCAAGGTAGGCCTTTTTGCGCTGCCGCTCCAGCCGATTTTGACGCTGAAGTTCTTTCCAGACGGCACAATCTTTGTGGCAGTTTTCATGATAGTGATCACAGTGAGAACGGCAGGGGATCATGGTGCAACACTCCTTGTCTTAAAATAAAAAACCGGCGGTTTCAGATAGGCAGAGCGCATAAGCGCCCCACACGACCCGAAACAGCCGGCTGTGAGGATTTTTGTTCAGTTGTTGGCCCATGGCCAGGGAAAACTCCACCGGGCATGACGGTTCAACTCCTTTGCTTTGCATGCTTTCATTGTAGCTTTTTTCACAGGATTTGACCAGCGAATTTGCGTGAAATCTTTGCAAAATTTGGGTGAATACTGGATTGCAAAATGTCTTTACAAAGATTTTGCAGTTCCTTTTCAAAAACATGGTAGAACAGTGGGTGGTTGTATGGTACTTTTTAATCAGGAAAATATGCCTTGGCGCGCGAGCGGCTGGCAATCTGGGGAAGGAAGAGAACCGAAGATGGAAAATGAATGCTTTGAAAACCGAGAGCTGTCTTGGCTGCGGTTTAATGAGCGTGTTTTGGAAGAAGCAGAGGACACACGTGTGCCGCTGTGCGAGCGTCTGTCCTTTTTGTCCATTTTTCAAAGCAATCTGGACGAATTCTTTATGGTGCGCATCGGAAGTCTCCACGACCAAATGCTTTTGGATAAGGACAGCCGCGAAAATAAAACCTATATGACCCCCGGTGAGCAAATCGATGCAGCCCTGCAACAGGTGCGCCTTTTGTGCCATCGTCGGGACGCTGCCTACGCTTCGCTGATGGAACTTTTGGCCGAGCAGGGCATCACCATTGTGGATTTCCACAGCATTCCTCCGGAGTCGGAACATTACCTGGAAACCATGTTTCGACGGGAATTTTTGCCGCTTTTGTCCACATTCATCATCGGAAAAAAACAGTCTTTTCCGTTCTTGGCCAACAAAGACATCTACGCCATTGCGGTTTTGAACACCAAGACCGAAAAAAAGAAAATCGGCATTGTGCCCTGTGCCAGCGGCCTGTTCCCGCGGCTGATTCCTGTGCCGGAGCGCACCGGCTGTTACATCCTGGCCGAAGAACTGATTTTGCACTGCTTGCCGATGATGTTCCCTGGCTATAAAATCACCAGCAAGACCTTGGCACGGGTGACCCGAAACGCAGACATCGATGCGGACAACATCTACGACGAAGAGCTGAACTATCGGGATCACATGGCCGAGGTCATTAAACTGCGCCGCAAACTGTGCCCGGTGCGCATGGAGCTGAGCCGCGCCATCGACATCGAAGTGATCGAGACGCTTTGCCGGCAGTTGAAGCTGGATACAAAGCGGGTGTATGAATACGATGCGCCGCTGGATCTGTCCTTTCTGTACAGGATCCGGGACGATTTGCGCGCCCGCAGCGAATTGTTCTATGCACCCCGCCATCCGCAGGACAGCCCCGAAGTGGACCTGAAGCGCTCGGTATTGGAGCAAATCGGTGAGAAGGATATTTTGCTTCACTATCCGTATCAAAGCATTCGGCCCTTCTTGCAAATGCTGAACGAGGCTGCCCGAGACCCGCAGGTAGTATCCATCAAAATGACGCTGTATCGTCTTGCACGAGACAGTAAGGTGGTGGCAAGTCTGGAGGAAGCTGCCGAAAACGGCAAGCAGGTCGACGTGCTTGTGGAACTGAAAGCCCGGTTCGACGAGGCCAACAACATCGCCTGGAGCCGCCGGCTGGAGCGGGCAGGCTGCCACGTGATTTACGGCATCAGCGGCATGAAAGTGCACAGCAAGTTGTGCATCATCACCCGAAAAACACCGCAAGGGGTGCAGTATATCACCCAAATCGGAACCGGTAACTACAACGAGCGGACCAGCCGGCTGTACACAGACCTGTCTTTGCTCACGGCACGCCGGGAAATTGGCATGGAGGCGGCCGCTGTATTCCAGGCGCTCACCCTGGGCGAGACCGTGGACCACACCCAGCACTTGCTGGTGGCGCCCCACTGTTTGCAAAACAAACTGTTGGACATGATCGATGACGAGATCTGCAAAGCCCGTCAGGGTGGCGATGGATATCTGCGCATCAAAATCAACAGTATGAGCGACAAGACCCTCATTGATAAACTGATCGAGGCCAGCCGCGCCGGCGTGCGGGTGGACATGATCGTTCGGGGTATCTGCTGTTTGCGCGGCGGTGTGCCCGGCTGGACCGACAACATCCACATCATCAGCGTGGTGGGCCGGTACCTGGAGCACTCCCGCATTTACATTTTCGGCAGCGGCGACAATGTGCGCGTGTACATCGGCAGCGCCGACTGGATGACCCGCAACACCCTGCGCCGGGTGGAGGTGGCCACGCCCGTGTACGACGAAAAGCTGAAACAACGGCTTTTGCGCATCTTTGATGTGATGTGGCGCGACAACCGCCAGGCCCGGGATCAGCAGCCCGACGGAAGTTACGTGCGGCGCATGCCCAACGGCGAGCCGCCGTTGGCTTGTCAGGATTGGCTGTACGACGAGGCCTATCGTCTGGCCGGCCGTTCGGTAGAAAAAAGCGAAAATTGATTGAAAAGTCATTGGGGCGCTCCGGCAAAATGCGGGGCGCCTTTTTGGTACGTAGTGCGATGCAGCGTACAATTTTTTTGGTAATTTTGAATGTGTTTTGAAAAAACGGCAGCTTCCAATTTGATTTTTTTTACAAAAAAAGGAAAAAGGGGTGGACAAATCGGTTTTTGGTGTGATATAGTGAGCCAAACAAAAAAGTTGATAGAGGCGCGGTACGGAAGAGTAATCGGCGGAGGGGACACCCTGTGAAACCGATAAAAGGCCAAACCGCCGAAACGAACGGCCGGGTGCGGAAGTTCAGTTGGGCATGGGGAGAACATCTCCATGACTCCTGCCGAAAGGCAGAGGAGCTATCGGTGAAAATGGAACGCCCGTTTTTGGGATCTGTGAAGTTGCATCGATGGATGCAACTTTTTTTGTACAGATTTTGGAAAGGGGCGTTTTTTCAGTGAACGAACATCGAAGCACACACACCATCCAGGAGCTCACTTCGGAGAAAACCGAACTGCGGCGCGAAGTGGGACTGTTCGGCGGCATTTCGGTGCTGGCTGGCATCATGATCGGGTCTGGCATTTTTTACATCGGCGGCATCGTGCTGCAGCGAAGCGGCATGAGCCTGGGGCTGGCGCTGCTGGTTTGGCTGGCCGGCGGTCTCATCACGCTGATGAGCGGCATCTGCTACGCCGAATTGGGCGCTATGATGCCCAAGGCCGGCGGAAGTTACGTGTATTTGAGAGAGGCGTACGGCGAACGCGTGGCCTTTATGAGCGGATTTTCCAATTTTGTGCTGGGTTCTTCCGGCTCCAATGCCGCCTTGGCCGTGGCTTTCTCCGCCGCCATTGCCAGCATGATGCCTTCCAGCGGCTTTGCCCAGAACCAGGTGGCACAGAAAGGGCTGGCTGTGGGAATGATCCTTCTGCTGACATTGGTCAACATTTTCGGCATCAAGCTGGGAAGCGCCGTCCAGAATCTGTTCATGGTGCTCAAGATGCTGCCCATTGTGCTGATTTTGGTCTGCGGGTTTTGGATGGGCACCGAGACCCCCAGCTTATCCATCGTGCCAACCACTGCTCCCAGTCTCACGGAGATCTGCGGAATGATTGCCTTTGGTGTGGTGGCCACGATGTGGGCCTATGAGGGATGGACCAATCTCAACGGCATCGCCGAGGAGATCCGCCGCCCCAAAAAGAATCTGCCGCTGGCCATTCTCGCCTCCATCATCGGAGTCACGGTGCTGTACGTGCTGTTCAACTACGCGGTGTACCGGGTGCTGCCCTACGACACCATCGTCTCCATGATCGACAGCGGCAACTACTATCTGGGCACCGAGGCGGCCAATCGGCTGTTCGGCAGCGCCGGGGGCCTGGTCGTGGGCGCGGCCATGATTTTGGCCATTTTCAACTCCCTCAACGGCTGTGTGATGGTCTTTCCCCGCACGTACTATGCCATGGCCCGGGACGGCGCATTCTTCAAAGGCATGGCAAAGCTGCATCCTGTGTACAAGACTCCGGTCAATGCGCTGATCGTCTCGGGACTGGTGTCGGTGGCGCTGGTCTGCACGCGGAATTTGAGCCAATTGACCAGTCTGGTGGCGTTCTGCGGCATGGTTTTCAACGGTCTGACCTTCTATGCGGTGATTCGACTGCGGAAAAAATATCCGGATATGGAGCGGCCTTACAAGGTGTGGGGCTATCCTGCAATGATCGTCGTCATCTGCCTGATCATGGTGGGGCTGATGGTCAATACGTTTGTAGAGGACCCGCTCACTTCGGTGATCGGACTGGTTGTTCCGGCCGTGGGGCTGGTGCTGTATGAGCTGGTTTTCCATCGGGGGCGCAGGCCTCTGGTCAGCGCGGAAAGAGAGGTGTGAGCAATGGGTGCAATGGTGATTTACAATGCAAAGGCTTATTTGGAACGGGGCCGTTTTGCCCAGGCTCTTTTGATTCAGGACGGAATCATCCGGGCAGTGGGCAGCAACGAGGGAATCCTCGCCGCCGCGCCCGACACCGCCCAGCGCTTGGACGCGGGCGGCCGGACCATTGTGCCGGGTTTTAACGATTCCCATCAGCATCTTCAAATGGTGGGAGAGCTTTTGGGCAGCATCCAGCTTTTGGGCGCCGACAGCATCGGCGAAGTCAAGCGCCGGGTCCGGGCGTTTATCAAGGCCAACCGTCCCGCGCCTGGCACCGTGCTGCACGGCATGGGCTGGAACCAGGATTACTTTGGAGATGAACACCGGCTGCTGACCAGACGCGATTTGGACGAAGTTTGCAGCGAATATCCCCTGATTCTGGAGCGGGCCTGCGGCCACATTCTGACAGCGAACACCGCCGCCATGAAGCGGGCGGGCATCACCGAGTCCACGGCGCCTGCGGAGGGCGGTGCCATCGACCGGGACGAAAATGGTCGTCTGACCGGAATTTTCCGGGAGAACGCCTGTCAGCAGGTGCTTTGCATTCGCCCGCCGCGCACGGCCGAGACCGTAGCCGCACAACTGCGCCGGGCCATGGACCACGCGGCTGCGTGCGGCGTGACATCGGTCCAGACCATGGATTTGCGGCCCGCTGACTGGCGCATTACCCTAAAGGCTTACGAGATGGTGCAGCGCCGGCCCACGCTGCGGGTCTATCATCAGTGCAATTTCATGACCCCGGCAGAGTACCAGGCCTTCCTGGATGCGGGCTACCGCACGGGCATGGGCGACGCCTTCCACCGAATCGGTCCTTTGAAACTGTTTGTAGACGGCAGCTTGGGTGCCCGCACCGCGGTGATGCGCCAGCCCTACCGGGATGAGCCGGGCACACGGGGCATCGCCACGCTCAGTCAGGAGGAGTTCAACGAACTGGTGCAGATGGCGGTGCAAAACGGTTGCCAGGTGGTGACCCACGCCATTGGGGACGGAGCCATCGAACAGGTGCTCAACGGGTACGATGCGGTGTGCCGAAATGGAGAGAATCCTTTGCGGCTGGGTGTGGTGCACTGTCAAATCACAGACCGACCTTTGCTGGAGCGGTTTGTCAAAAACCACATTCTGGCGCTGGTGCAGCCCATCTTCCTGCATTACGACATGACCGTAGTAGAAGACCGGGTGGGCCGGGAGCTGGCCTCTACCAGCTACGCCTTCGAGACCATGCGCCGGCTGGGCATTCGCACCAGTTTCGGCACCGATTCGCCGGTGGAGGATATGAACCCCATCGACAATCTGTACTGTGCAGTGACGCGGAAAAATCTGAACGGCGGGCCCACAACAGGTTTTTATCCCCAAGAGTGTATGGACATCTGCGACGCGGTGGACGCCTACACGGCGGAGAGTGCCTATGTGAGCTTTGAAGAGAACGTCAAGGGCCGTATCCGTCCGGGATACTACGCGGACCTGGTGGTGCTGAGCGAAGATATCTTTACGCTGGCGCCTGACGATTTGAGAAAGACAAAGGTCGATGCCACTTTGGTGGATGGGCGGTTTGTATATCAGCGTGTGGGCCACACCTTATTATAAAAGGGTACGAAAAAGCCGGAGACCTTGGAGGGTCTCCGGCTTTTTTTATTTCAGCAGGTTGTGCTCCACAAACTCCAGCACTTTTTTCTGTGCGGCCGGGCACAAAAGCCGCGGCAACCGCGTGAGAAGCAACCATACAAGCACTGTGGCAATCGCCAGCACCCCGGCTGCGGCACAAAGCGCCTTTTCCGGCGCCGGGCAGGCCAGCGCCGCGGCCAGTACCACGACCCATACAAGCGCGGCAACATAGCGCAGCACGCGGGACGTATGCGGGTCCAGCCCGAATTTGGCGTGGATCACACAGCCGGTTTTGGCCTGTTCCACCGATGCAATCAAACACAGGCCACGGGGTTTTCCGGCGCCGGGCGCCCAGGCCAGCACAAATCCGTCCCGCACAGGACGGCTCTCCACTTCGCCTGCGGCCGCGCCCTTGCGCTGCATCTGCCGGGTGCCGTGACGCACCCGGTCCAGCACCTCGCGTCGGGTCAAAGCGCTTTCGAATTGCATGACGGCACCTCCCTCAGATATTCTTCCAAAATATCGGCCGCATACCGAACCAGCTCCGGGCAGGGCCGCTTTTCATAATATTCCGGGGTCCTTGCCTCCGATTGAGGCGTGATTTCTACCGTGTCCAGACCCAGCAGCTCCTTGCACACAATGCTGCCGCTGCGCTGACGGAAGGTGTCAGCCAGCGTTTGAATCGCCGCATAGGTCGCGGTTTTTGCCTGGGGGTCGTCCGGCGTGCCATAACCGCGCAAAAAACCATATACAAAAGTCATTCCGCTGATACAGCCGCACACTTCCCGCAGGCGGCCGACGCCTGCTCCAAATCCGCTGATCATTTGGGCCACGGTCTCCACCGGAAGCCCCAAATCGCCGGCAAAAGCACAGGCTACCGACTGGGCGCAGTTGTAGCCCGAGTAAAACAGACGATGCGCCTCATCGCCGTGGACACTCATGCCTCTTCCTCCTTTATCTGTTCGAACCGCACTACGTCAAACAGGCCTTTGTCGGTCAAGCGAAGCTCAGGAATCACAGGCAGAGCCAAAAAAGACAGACTGGTGAAGGGGTCTACATGATAGGGAATGCCCATTTCAGAGGCTTGTTTCAAAATGGCGGCAGTGGATTTCTGAATGGTTTCCCAGGGTTCCGTGCTCATCAGACCGGCCAGTGAGAGAGGTACCTGTCCCAGCACTTTTCCGCCCGACACCAGAACATACCCGCCGCCGATGGATTTCAGATGGTTGATGGCCAGAGCCAGATCCTCGTCGTTGTCGCCCGCGGCGATCACGTTGTGGCTGTCGTGGGCCACGCTGGTCGCAATGGCTCCGCCGCGAATGCCGTATCCCTTCAAAGGACATACGGCGATGCCGCCTGTGCGGCCATGGCGCTCCACCACGCACAATTTTGTGTACTCCTCATTCGGCCGGAACAGCCCATTTTCCGATGGAACCGGCTCCACCACATGCTTTGTGGCAATCTGATAAGGAATCATTTCAATGCAATGGGCGGTTTTTCCCACGGACAGGCGCAAATCCTCAGGTCGCACGTCCTTGAAGTGCACGGTGTCCAGCAATTTTTCGGGCACAGCAACGTCTTTGCAACAAGCGAGCGCCTGCTGCACAGGGACGCCGTCCTTGTAAACCTGTTCTACCTTGACCTTTTTCAGGCTGCTCAGCAAAACCAGATCCGCCCGGTATCCAGGCGCCACCGCGCCCAATTCTTGCAGTCCATACACCCGGGCCGCATTCAACGTTGCCATCTTGATGGCAGTCACCGGGTCCATGCCCAGCCGAATGGCCTGGCGCACGTTCCAGCGCACATGGCCTTCCCGGGAGATGTCATCCAGATGCTTATCGTCGGTGCAGAACAAGAACCGGTCCGCCGGAAGCTTCGAGTCCAAAAGTCCGTTTACAAGCGCCGTCAGATTCTTGGCTGCGCTTCCTTCCCGCACCAGAATGGCAAGCCCTGCCCGCAGTTTTTCCGCGGCCTCGGCAAAACTGGTGCACTCGTGCTCTGTGCGCACGCCTGCGGCACCGTAAGCCTGCAGCTCCTTGCCGCTCAAGCCCGGCGCATGTCCGTCTGCCGGTTTGCCCGCCTTATGTGCAGCGCTCAGTTTCTCCAAAATGCTGTCGGCTCCAGCCACAACGTCGGGATAGCACATCACCTCGCCCAGGCCCAGCACCCGGGGATGGCTCCAGAAGGGCGCCATATCCGCGGCCGTAAAGTCCGCGCCGTTGGTCTCAAAGGCGGTGGCGGGAACACTGGATGGCAGCATCAGATATACGTTGAGCGGAAGGTGCTCGGTGGAGTCCAACAGGTATTGTACCGCCGGCGCACCGCACACGTTTACGATTTCATGCGGGTCCGCGATCAGCGTGGTGGTGCCGCTTTTTGTCACAAGGCGCGCCAGCTCAAAAGGCGTCGCCATGGTGGATTCAATGTGCAGATGTGCGTCAATAAACCCAGGACACAAAAACTTGTCTGTGCCGTCTACCTCGGTTTCTCCTTCGTAGGACCCCAGACCGACCACGTAGCCATCTGCTACGGCTACGTCCGTTGTGACGATTTCTTCGCTGAATACATTGACTACGTTTACATTTTTAAATACAAGATCCGCTTTGACGCGTCCCATAGCCGCGTCGATCCGTTTTTTCTGATCCATCTTATGAGCACCTCCGCTGGGTCGTTTTTCTTATCATATCATATTCTTTGCTCACTTGGTAGGCTAAACCTTTGGCTGTATTTGTGGATAAATTGTAAAACTTGAAAAATTTTTCGCATTTTGGCCGAGAACCCTTGACATAATAAAAAAGTGTTGTACAATAATTTTAGCACTCGAGGTTATAGAGTGCTAAAAGCAATTGAAGGGAAGGCGGTGCAAATGCCCATTGACGATCGAAAACAACGAGTGCTGCGGGCGATTGTATCGCTGTATTCAGACGATGGGGAGCCGGTAGGGTCCGGACTTCTGGCCGAGCACTTCGGCCGGGCGGTCTCCTCGGCCACCCTTCGCAATGAAATGGCAGCGCTGACAAAGCTGGGACTGCTGGAACAGCCGCATACATCGGCTGGCCGGGTGCCCAGCGCCAAGGGTTACCG
>NZ_CAUWGY010000074.1:0-11738 GCF_963558415.1 uncultured Ruthenibacterium sp.
TAGCGGCGCCACACACCGGGCATGTGTATTGTTCACCCGACAAATAACCATGCTCTTTGCAAATAGAATAAGTTGGAGAAAGTGTATAGTAGGGAAGCTGATAATTCTCCGCAATTTTTCGCACCAGTCTTGCAGCCGCTTTCCAATCGGGTAACTTTTCACCTAAAAATGCATGGAAGACCGTTCCGGATGTATAGAGCGTCTGCAAGGGATCTTGAATGTCCAGTGCCGAGAAAATATCGTCCGTATATCCAACAGGAAGATGCGAAGAGTTTGTATAGTATGGCGTTCCCTGCTGATTAGCAGTGATGATATCCGGGAACTGCTCCACATCGTGCTTCGCCAAGCGATAGGCTGTACTTTCTGCCGGCGTTGCCTCAAGATTGTACAAATCGCCATATTTCTCTTGATAATCGGACAAGCGCTCACGCATATGAAGCAAGACTTCTTTGGCAAATTCTTGTGTTTGCGGGCTTGTCAGATCTTTGTGCAGCCACTTTGCGTTCAATCCGGCTTCGTTCATTCCAACCAGGCCGATGGTGGAAAAGTGATTTTGGAATGTGCCCAGATATCTCTTTGTATAAGGATAAAGTCCCTCGTTCAGGAATTTTGTAATAGTAGTACGTTTCATTTTGAGAGAACGTGCGGCAATGTCCATCATGTGATCGAGTCTTCTATAAAAATCTTTTTCGTCCGCGGCTAAATACGCAATCCGCGGTAAATTGATGGTGACCACACCCACGCTTCCTGTGGATTCGCCCGACCCGAAGAAACCTCCTGACTTTTTGCGAAGCTCCCGTAAATCCAAACGCAAACGGCAACACATACTGCGCACGTCGCTTGGCTGCATATCGCTGTTGATATAGTTAGAAAAATACGGTGTTCCATATTTGGAGGTCATATCAAACAGCAAACGGTTATTCTCGGTATCAGACCAATCAAAGTCGCGGGTAATGGAATATGTGGGAATCGGGTATTGGAACCCGCGACCATTGGCATCACCTTCCAGCATAATCTCCAAAAAGGCCTTATTCACCATATCCATCTCTTTTTGGCAATCCTTATAACGGAAATCCTGCTCTTTTCCACCTACAATTGCCGGCAGCTCTGCCAAATCAGAAGGAACCGTCCAATCCAGCGTAATATTGGAAAAAGGAGCCTGTGTTCCCCACCTGCTTGGAGTGTTCACACCATAAATGAAAGACTCAATACACTTTTTCGTCTGTTCATAAGACAGTCCATCTATTTTGACAAAAGGTGCGAGATACGTGTCAAAAGAAGAAAAAGCTTGCGCACCCGCCCATTCGTTTTGCATGATTCCCAAAAAATTGACCATCTGATTGCACAGTGTTGCCAAATGCCGAGCCGGTGATGACGTGATTTTTCCCGGAATTCCGCCCAAACCTTCTTGAATGAGTTGTTTCAGTGACCATCCGGCACAGTAACCTGTCAACATCGAAAGATCATGCAGATGGAGGTCTGCGTTCCGGTGTGCCTGTGCAATTTCGTCGTCGTATACTTCGCTCAGCCAATAGTTCGCCGTTATTGCGCCGCTGTTGCTCAAAATCAACCCGCCCACCGAATACGTGACAGTTGAATTCTCTTTCACACGCCAATCATTTACCTTCAAGTAGTCATCCACAAGCTTTTTGTAATCCAGGATGGTAGATTTCGCTGCGCGCATTTTTTCCCTCTGCTGGCGATACAAAATATAAGCTTTTGCTACATCTGCATAACCTGCATCACTGAGAACCTTCTCGACACTATCCTGAATATCTTCCACCGAAATGAAGCCGTCTTTTATCTTGGGCTCAAAATTCGCCGTAACTCGCAAGGCCAAAAGCTCAATGACGCTAGGATGATAAGAACGCTTCTGCGCATCAAAAGCCTTTTCCATGGCCGCACATATTTTTTGAATGTCAAAGGCGGCATTTTCACCGTTTCTCTTTTTTACCTGATACATAAAGACTGCTTCCTTTCTGCGGATATTTCAGTTGTGGCTGAATATCCTTAGTATAACACCGCCCTTCCATTTTATCAATATATATTGAAAAGTTAAAAATATAACACAACATATTGTGGTTTTACTCGCCTCGTATTTGTGTGTTGGGAACAAACTCCAACACGGTATCACGTAAAACCGCAAGTTCTTGTTTCGAAAAGGGTGTCAGATTCTGATCCGGCACCTGGGGTGAGCAAACAAAATTCTGTAAAAAATAGCGTTTAGCTCCCTTTAGCCAGTGGCCGATGGCTCGCATGTCCTGAACATCATGCAGCTCGCGGACCACAGTCGTTCGAAACTCATAATCCACTTTTTCAGACAAAAGCAGTTCGACACTTTTTCGCACAGTCTCCAAAGGAGGATGCAAACACCCTACGGTCCGTGCATAATGGACGGGACTGTTTTTCACATCCATTGCCACATAGTCGACCATTCCCTCTCGGACCAATGTTTCGAGGCGCTCCGGAAAACTTCCGTTGGTATCCAATTTTACGCGATATCCCATCCGTCGGATGCGCAAAATCAATTCAGATGTTTGTGTCCAAAGCAGAGGTTCTCCACCGGTCAGGCAAACACTGTCCAAAATCCCCTTCCTCTTTTTAAGAAAGGAAAACAACTGTTCCTCATCCAGCTCCGCATCAGTCGAGAGAGGAATCAATTCGCTATTATGGCAAAACGGACATTGAAAATTGCAACCTTGAACAAACACTGTGCAGGACACATGTCCCGGATCGTCCAATAGTGTCAATTTTTGAAGACCTGCGAGTTTCATTTTTTTCACATCCTTTTTTTCAATATACGACGCCGCTTTGTGGATGTCAAACAGACCTCAAGATTGTAAGAGTCGACGTACTCGCCGAATGATTGTCATAATTGCCGGTCCCGCCAAAACCGCAACCGCGACAATAAAAAGATTCTTTCCGAGCACTGGAGATGTTCCAAAAAATTTCTGCAATACAGGCAGGTAAACACTCAATGCCGTACAGGCCAAAGAGAGTCCCGCTGCGCCCAACAGTGCTGGATTCCCCCCAAAATGAAGTCCTTCTCCCCGGCACTCAAAAATATGAAGCATTTGAGAAAACACAATGGTCATGAAACACGCACTTCGGGCAAGAGTAATATCTCCCCCAGTAGAAAGGACCGCCCAATAGGCTCCGCTGGAAGCAAGCCCCAACATCGTTCCTCGAATCAAGATAGTACGCGCCAGGCCATGTGCAAATAGTCCCTCTTCCTTTGGCCGAGGAGGACGCTCCATAATATCTTTGGCAGGGGGCTCCATTCCCAGTGCGATCGCTGGCAGGCCATCGGTAAACAGATTTACCAAAAGGATCTGAATGGGAAGTAGCATAACCGGTAATCTCAGCAACATTCCGAATAGCATTCCCAAGACTTCTCCTAAGTTAGAGGTAAGCAGAAACCGTATAAAACGCCGGATATTCTGATAAATTACTCGTCCCTCTTCCACTGCGGAAACAATGGTTGCAAAATTATCGTCCAAAATCACTACACTGGATGCCTCTTTGGTCACATCTGTGCCGGTAGCCCCCATGGCAACCCCGATATCCGCCTCCTTTACTGCTGGCGCATCGTTTACTCCATCTCCAGTCATCGCCGTAATTTGCCCTGCTTTTTTATACGCGCGTACAATGCGCAATTTATGGGCTGGTGTTACACGTGCGTAGACGGCAGTATGCATGCACACCTTACTTAGTTGTTCATCCGACATGGCATCCAACTCTTTTCCAGTCAAAACGCCATCATTGATTCCGGCAATTCCCGTTTGTTTTGCAATTGCCAACGCCGTCTCCCGATAATCCCCGGTAATCATGACCGGCTTGATGCCTGCGCTTCGACATTTTCGAACCGCCTGCTTTACCTCGGGCCGAGGGGGATCCTGCATTCCCATAAGCCCCAAGAAGCACAGGTCACTCTCTCCCTTTTCCGGGGTATCACTTACTGCAAATCCCAATACACGAAGCGCATTCTGAGCCATGGCAGCCATGGCAGCCTCCACCTCTCTGCGCTCCCGCTGACCCAGCTTTTTTATCCCCTGTTCTGTTTGAATTGTACTGCACCGATCCAAAAGCACGTCCGGAGCACCTTTGCAACACAATTGTTGACCATGTCCGGACCGCACAGACACGCTCATACACTTTCGCTTAGAATCAAAAGGATTTTCACCGGTAATGGTATAGCTGCGCAGCAATTTTTGCCTGGTCAATCCTGCTTTGGCCGCGGCAATCAGAACAGCCACCTCTGTGGGATCACCATCTACTCGATACTCCCCCTGCTTTTGTTCAATATGGGCAGTGGAACAAAGTACTCCTGTTCTTAATAAATCATTTACAAAAGGGGCTGTTACGGTCCGACCATTTTCCGTGATTTCTCCTTTTACATGATATCCTGTTCCGGAAACCTCGCAGATGTGACCGGGAACCCAAATCCGCTGAACGGTCATTCGATTTTGCGTGACAGTTCCGGTTTTATCCGTGCAAATGACTCCTGCGCATCCCAGAGATTCTACCGCGTGCAACTTACGAATCACTGCGCCTCTGCGCAAAATGCGCCCCACACTTAAAGCCAAGGTAATCGTGACGATTGCAGGCAATCCCTCGGGAATTGCAGCAACTGCCAGGGACACCCCTGTAAGCAGCATTTCCAAAAATCCATTTCCTTGCAAAAATCCCAGAAATGCCACCGCCAGACATACAATGACACAAGCGGTAGCCACAAAAACTCCCAGTTGTTTTAGTTTTTTCTGCAACGGCGTTGGGTCCTCTGCCGCTTCTTCCATCAATCCGGCAATTTTCCCCATTTCTGTCGACATTCCTGTGGCGGTCACAACCGCCTCTCCCCGGCCTTCGGTGACAACACACCCCATAAACAATGGATCTCCATTCTTTTTTTCGACCGGAAGACTCTCTCCCGTCAGCATGGATTCATTGCACGCCAATCGGGTTCCCTCACTCAGTGTTCCATCGGCTGCAATCTTGTCGCCAGCTTCTAATAAAAGAATATCGCCTGGAACTATTGTCCGGGCGCTGACGTTTTTTTCAACACCGCCACGCCGGACTCTTGCTACCGGTGCACTGAGCTCCTTAAGGGCTTCCAAAGTTTTTTCCGTTCGGTATTCTTGAAAGAAGCCCATTGTCGCATTCATAAGTACAATAATAATAATGGTAATTGCTTCGGTGCCTTCCCCCATTAAAACCGAGATCAACGTAGCCGCCGCTAAAATTAGAATCATAACATCCTTGAACTGAGAAAAAAACATTGCTGCCATACCTGGCCCCTTTTTTCCGGCAAGGCGGTTTTCTCCCACCTGCCCCAAGCGAGCGGCCGCCTGAGCTTCTGTCAAACCTTTTTCCGTCTGCCTCATACTACGCTTCTCTCCTTTTTCGGGTAGACACATCTGCCTTTTTCTGTAATAAAAATATGTGTCATTCCACAGAGCTATGCCTGTCTACATATTTGCGATTCTCTCTTTTCCAAAACTTTAAGAAAATTTTTCAAAAAAAGTGAAGACATCTTTCGGTTTGTTTCGTATTATAGGTACAAGCAAAAAAACATACACGAAACGGCGCCGCATCGTGTATGTTTCAGATAAATTAAAAAGGCCGGCTTTGGCCGCTCAGGGAAGGAGCATATTCTCATGGCATTTCTTGTACTGACACGTATTGTGATGATTTGCAGTATCCTTTTGGGAATTTATACGTTATACTTTGGCGCTATTGCATTGGTGGGACTATTCCGCCGCACAAAATCCGTTCCATCCTATGAACCGAGCAAACGATTTGCCTGTGTGATTGCAGCGCGCAATGAGGCACTCGTAATTGGGAATTTGGTGGACAGTTTGCGCAAGCAAAATTATCCGACAGATTTATTTGAAGTCATTGTTGCCCCTAACAACTGCACCGACGAAACCGAATCCATTGCGCTTGCGCATGGTGCGCGCATCTTTACTGCTCACGGTACTATCCGCAGCAAAGGAGAAGTTCTGACACAGATTGTAGATGAAGTGATTCTTCAGGAAAGATTTGATGCCATGTGCGTATTTGATGCGGACAATCTGGTCGACGAGAATTTTTTGCAACGCATGAACGATGCACTTTGCAACGGCGCACAGGTCGCTCAAGGATTCCGCGATTCTAAGAATCCTGAACAAAGCGCCATCTCAGGTTGCTATTCCATTTGCTACTGGATGCTAAATCGGTTTTACAACGGAGCACGTGCAACACTCGGCCTTTCCTCTCTCATCAATGGCAGTGGATTTGCCGTAACTACCGATCTTCTCCGCAAACTTGGTGGCTGGCATACTTGCACTATGACCGAGGATTATGAGTTTAGTGCACAATGTGCCATCGCAGGTGGACGCGTCGATTTTATTCCGGATGCGGTCATCTATGACGAACAGCCTCTTACATTCACGCAAAGCTGGCGGCAACGGCGTCGTTGGACCACGGGAAGTCTTCAAGGTCTTCAGACATATGGAAGTCTCTTGTTCCGGGAAATGGTTTTGCGCCGCAGTGTCATCTGCTTTGATATGTATTTGACTTTCTTGACGCCTTTTGCACAATTGGCAGGTGCTATCCTTGGATTGACCGGCACCATTTTGCTACTGGCCGGTAAGGGTTTTGTTATCGGAAGCATCTTCTTTAACGGAATTGTGGCGGCCTTAATTCTTACCGTAGGCGGTTTGATCTTAAGCGGAATTGGTACAGCCGCCGCTGCCGCCATTACCGTTATGTTAAAAAAGGACACTCTCCACGGTATGGGCTGGGGCATTGCAACCTTCTGGATGTTTGCATTAAGTCATATGGTTCTAACGCTTCTAAGCTTTGTAAAAAAGGAAAACGTATGGCGACCCATTGCGCATACAAGCGTAAAAACGTTGGACGATGTTGCCAAAATCCGCTAAAACATCATACAAAAAGGGACGAGTATACTCGTCCCTTTTCTTTTATAAAAATAGCCGGAGTGAAATCTCCGGCTATTTTTTATCCGCGGTTAAAACGGGCTAAAAATTCTTTTGTTTTTTCATTTTGGGGTGTTTCAAAAATTTGATTCGGCGTTCCTTCTTCACAAATTACACCATCGGCCATGTACACTACATGGCTGGATACATCTCTGGCAAACGCCATTTCATGAGTCACTACAATCATCGTGAGTCCCTCTTTCGCCAGCTCACGCATTACATTTAAAACCTCTCCCACCATTTGAGGGTCCAATGCACTGGTCGGCTCATCAAACAGCAATACTTCCGGCTGCATGGCCAATGCCCGCGCAATGGCCACACGCTGCTTCTGACCGCCGGACAACTGCCGAGGCTTTGCGCGAATGTACTGCTCCATGCCCACCTTTTCCAAAAAGGAGAGTGCCGTCTGCCGCGCCTCTTCCGGAGATTTTTTCAGCACTTTGATGGTACCTGCCATGCAGTTTTCCAAAACCGTCATATTGTTAAAAAGGTTGAAGCTCTGAAAAACCATTCCTACACGGGAACGATACTTACAAGGATTCGCTTCTTTGCCGGTAATGGGCTTTCCATGAAACAGAATCTCTCCGCTGCTCGGATGTTCCAAAAGGTTGATGCACCGCAACAGCGTCGATTTTCCCGAACCAGAGGCCCCGATGACGCAGGTGACGTCTCCTTCATTCACTGTGAAATCCACATCTTTCAGTACCTGGTGTGTACCGAATGTTTTTGATAAATGCTTTACTTCAATGATGGGCTGACTCATTTGGAACGTCCTCCTTTGCGGGTATAACGGTCCGCCGGCCGATCGCTGTTCAATACATCGTTCACGTTTGCCTGACGCTCCTGAATACGATAATCGGTATTAGGCTCCTTCGGGTTCTTTTTGTAACGATGCATTCCTTCGCCCGGAACAAGTGGATCCGCCACTGTTAAATCAAAGTTTTCCGGTCCATCCATCTTCTTCTCCATCCAGCGCAGCAGCGCAGACGCAGTCAAAGTCATAACGAGATAACCCACCATCTCAATCGCCGCGGACGGAAAGTACATATACGTAGCGCCTACTACACCGCGATGCACTGCAAAGAATTCGGTAAAAGAGATGATAAACATCACAGACGTGTCCTTCACGTTAATGATGAAGTTGTTGCCGATCTGCGGCATAATGTTGCGCAACGCCTGCGGAAGAATAACGCTTGTCATCGTTTGAAAATGGTTCATGCCAATGGCTTTTGCGCCTTCCGTCTGGCCCGGATCCACCGAGATGATGCCGCCGCGAACAGATTCTGCCATGTAAGCGCCGGTGTTAATGGAAACGACCAGAATAGAAGCTGCCCACACACTGCTGAACTGCATGGCGCTGTTCGTCAAATAGGGCAGGCCGTAATAGACAAATACTGCTTGCAGAATCATCGGTGTTCCACGAAACACTTCTACATAAACTCGCACAACTGCACGAATCAATTTTAAAACAAAGCGTTTGACCCCCGAATCCTCCGGCTCATAAGGAATCGTATTTAAAATGCCACATAATAACCCAATCAGGCATCCAATGACTGTTGCCACCAAAGCCAACAGCAAGGTATCACGCATACCTGTCAAATACGAAAGCCAGTATTGATCCCACAGCTTCACAATGTCATTGCCAAGCTGAACCATTCTCTCCATACCTATCCAGTTCCTTTCTATCCAGCTCAGCCCTCAGAAATAGGCTGTACGGAAATGGCTTGCGCCATCAAATCATTGAAATCATCCGCAGTCATGTCAGCAAGCACACCATCGATGGCTTCTTTCAGTTCTGTGTTTCCTTTTCTCATGGAAATGCCGATATTGATATCGCCTTCGTCTACTACGAAGTTGTCGTCGCTGTCGCTAAAGTCAAGCAAGACCATATCCGGATAGGCCTGCACCGCACCTTGCGCAGTAGGCATATCGGTGCACACAAAATCCACTGTACCGGTCTCAAGCGCCATCAACATCGCCGGGGCAGATTCTGCGGCAGTCTGGATTGTCACGCCCTCAACCTGGGGCAGGCAAGTATCATACCAAATGGTCGCAATCTGAGCAGTGCAAGTAGCACCCGCCAAATCGGACAGACCCTTGGCCTGAGCATAAGGACTATCGGATTTGACTAAGCACACAATGGAAGCATAGAAATAGGGGCCTGCAAAGTCCACCTGCTCACTGCGCTCCTGGGTCATGGACTGGCCAGCAATGACGGCATCCACTGTACCAGACTGTACCGCCGGCACAAGAGAATCCCAATCAGAGCGTACGATTTCCAATTCTACTCCCAGCGCATCCGCAATTTTTTTCGCCATCATAACATCGTAGCCATTGGCGTAATCACTGGAACCTTTAATTTGGACAGCTCCATTCGAATCGTCCGACTGAGTCCAGTTATAGGGAGCATAAGCACACTCCATGGCTACAGTCAGAACGCCGTCCTCCAGGCCGCTTGTGCCAGTTGCGGATGCGGAAGTGGAGGATGTTCCCGATGTACTCTGTGTTCCGGCGGTGGAAGAACTGCCAGTGGAGCCACAAGCAGTCAAAGCGATGAGCATAGACGCGGTCAGAAGACCAGCAACAAGTGTTCTCAAAGTGCGATTCATAATTGATCCCTCTCCTCTTTTGCTTAAAAATTCAAACTCAATGTTTCTTTATTCAGCGCTGAACGAACAAAAAAACCATGAGACATCTGTGAACAGATACCTCATGGTCAAAAAAGCAGTATAAAACCGTATTTCTCACCAATGGAAGCGCTTCACAGATGTGACAGTCTATTGCATCTTATTACAATAGCCCAACAGGAAAGCCTGACAAAAAGCCGACCCATTTCGGCGGCTGACGCCTTTCACGCAACGGCTTTTGCCAGCCGAACCATGCGTTACTCTTCGTCCTCCGCGCCTCAACCATTTGATTTTTTTGTATCATAGCATGTGATGGTGGTATTGTCAACTAAAAACAAAATCTTTATACATTCATCTAAAAAAGATTAAAGTGCTACACATTGATTTAGTTACTATGCCACACATAAACTTGTATATTTTTTCAAATTTGTTACCAAAGAGACAATTGACCATCTTCGCACATGCTTTCAAGTTCTGGCGGAACCTGCTGCAAAAGTTGAATGGCTTGCTGCGCATCGTTCAGCCAGGCACGAACCTGAAATTTCGTTAAAACCATCGGCATACGATCATGAATGGCGCGCACCGAATCGTTGGGAGAAGTTGTTAAAATCACAAAACAGTCTCTTCCCTGTTTCGAATCATATACTCCGGCCAGATACAATTCCTTTTCACTAGAATTTTTAAAAAGATAGCGATGTCGGCTCGCGTCCCACTCATAAAACCCTGTGGTGGGCACGACGCATCGGCGGTAAAGAACAGCGTCTTTAAACAACGGACGCTCACAAACGGTTTCTGCGCGCGCGTTGATTACAATGCGGCCGCTCGAAACGGGAATCCCCCATCTTTGGAAACAAATTTTCACTTGTCCATCCTTGGCAACAAAAACCGGAGCCTCCATTCCAGGCGCAATTTCTCCACCGGTCCATTTTCCCAGATTTTGCTGTTGTGAAGCCTTGAAAATAAGCGTGTTCCACTTCTCCAAATTCTCAAAAACAAATTGATATCTGCTACACATCAAAGGTTCTCCTTGCACTTTTCAAACAAACGGTTTATCATAAAAGAGCAGTTCCGTTTTGGCCGCTCCGGCGGCATTTTTCCATAAAAATATAGGAGGAAAGGCTATGAAATATGATTTTACATCCATCATGGACCGGCGTGGAAAAGACGCGGTCGCGATGGAGTTAGACAAAGGGCTTGCTTCTGGTATGCTGGGCGTAAAAAATGTGAAAATTCGTGATGGCTTTTCTTTAATTCCCATGTGGATCGCTGATATGAATTTTCCTACAGTTCCGACCATTCAGCAAGCGGTGATTGAGCGCACAGAGCATCCTGCTTTCGGATATTTTTCCCCGACACAAGCCTATTATGACGCAATTATTCACTGGCAGGAAGTTCGCAACGGAGTCCATGGTCTTCGGCCCGAGCACATCGGTTACGAAAATGGAGTTCTGGGCGGCGTAGTGAGCGCTCTCAACGTTTTCTGCTCTCGAGGGGACAAAGTGCTGCTGCACAGCCCCACCTATGTAGGGTTTACTCACAGCCTCGTGGACAACGGTTACGATATGGTCCTCAGCCCTTTGAAACAGGATGAAAACGGCATTTGGCGGATGGACTACGAGGATATGGAACAAAAATTGCGCGAGCAAAAAATTCACGCTGCGGTCTTTTGTTCGCCGCACAATCCTTGCGGTCGTGTTTGGGAGCGTTGGGAAATTGAGCGTGCCATGGCCTTGTTCCAGAAGTACGATGTGTATGTTGTATCGGATGAAATTTGGTCTGATCTGATTTTGGAGGGTCACCATCACATTCCTACTCAGTCTGTAAGTGAAGATGCAAAAATGCGAACCGTTGCACTTTATGCTCCCAGCAAAACCTTTAACCTTGCCGGTTTGGTCGGAAGTTATCATATCATTTACAATTCTTGGATTCATGATCGAGTATTGAAAGAATCCGCCCTGTCTTATTATAATAGCATGAACGTATTGAGCATGCACGCTTTGATTGGCGCCTATAAAGAAGAAGGTCAGATATGGCTGGATGAGCTTCGTCATGTGCTGACTGAAAATGTAAACTATGCCTATGATTACATCACCAAACACTTCCAGGGAGTCAGCCTGTCAAAACCTCAAGGGAC
>NZ_CAUWGY010000075.1:0-11701 GCF_963558415.1 uncultured Ruthenibacterium sp.
CCCACTTCTGCTGGCGTGGCAGTGAACAAAGATACGGAAAATGCAGAGGCTATTAAGAAAGTCTTTGATCTGTGGAGCACTCCTGAATATTGCAACTTGTATTTCGAAACCAAACCCGGCGATCCCAACTTTGAAGGAGTCGACGGACGCCGCGAGGATATGGACGAAACTGTGCAGCAGATCTATGCCGACTATGTGGATCAGGGTAAGACCGTCACAGAGTTTGACCAGAGCTTTAACGATGTGCAACCTTTGTTTGCCAATACATTGTGGCAGTATTTCCTGGAAGCACCGTACAAAGGCAATATGACCGGTGCGGAAGTAATGGATCGCTTCCAGCAGGATATTGACAAGTATCAGACAGAAAAGAAAGTGGAGGGCTGGACCTAAGTTTCGGCTCTGGCAGGGCTGGCGCTTGTGCGGCAGCCCTGCCTTATCTATGCAGATATGAGAAAAGAGGGGTGAAACCATGCAGAAAAAATCAATTTATCCATACTGGGCGCTGCTCCCCGCACTTTTCGTGTTTACGCTGTTCTCGATTGTGCCTTTGTTGGCGAGTTTGGTGTTTTCCTTTTCGGACTGGAACATTGGACGTTTTTACACGCCGGAATTTCGCGGGCTTGGAAACTATGTTACACTGTTGCAGGACCCGGTGTTTTTGCGCTCACTGCTGAATACGTTTTTGTTTGCGATTTGTACGACCGTTTTAAAAACCGTAGGCGGACTTGTGCTGGCGTTGCTTTTGGTACGCAAAATTCCGGCAAACGGAGTTTTGAGAACCATTTATTATGCGCCATGTGTATTGAGCGTGACGGTAGTGGGTGTTCTGTTTAAAGCAATTCTTGCAAAAACGGGACTTTTGAACAATGCTCTGGCCGGACTGGGGATGGGCAGTGAGCCGGTGGACTGGCTTGCGCATTATGGAACAGCAATTGGCTCGGTAATTTTGATTGAAAGCTGGATGTGGGCAGGCTTTAATATGTTTATTTTTCTGTCTGCTCTTCAGGCGGTTCCCAAAGATTATTATGAGTATGCAAGCATCGAAGGAGCCAGCCCTTGGGCGAGATTCAAGAATATTACGCTGCCGCTGATCGCTCCCTCTTTTACGGTGGTTATTACACTTGGAATTTCCGGTGGATTAAAGGTTTTCGATATCATTTACGTAATTACCAATGGTGGGCCCGGATTTGATACGCAAGTGCTTTCCACGTACGTATATCAATCTTTTTCTCTGGGATTTTTAGGAGAATCCAGTGCTGGAAGTGTCGTTTTGTGCGCGATTGTTATGCTGATCTCCTTCTTGCTTAATCGGATCCTTGTAGCGCGGGAGGTAGAGGCATGATCACACGAAAAGAAAAAACAGCCAATTGGATCATCTTCGTGGTTTTGGCCGCGTTTGCGTTGATTTATCTGGTACCCGTTGTTATGATGCTGCTGGGTTCTGTAAAAACGCAGGCGGAAGCCAGTGCATTTAATTTGGCACTGCCCTCTGAATTTCACTTTGAAAATTACTTATACGTATTTGAAAAAGGAAAAATTTTGAACGGCTACAAAAACAGTATTTTGATTACTGTGCCGGCAACTTTTTTCTCCATTGTTTTCGGAGCTTTGGCGGGCATTGTGCTCTCACGCCGCAAAGGCCGCCTTTCTACGGGAATTTATTATTACTTTATTTTCGGATTGACTATTACCCTTCAGATTGCTTCGACGTTTGCAATGTTGAAGGTGCTGAACATTTATGGCACCTATCTTGCGGTCATCGGTCTGTTTGTCGCTTTACGCCTTCCTTTTACTGTTATGACTTTCTGCAGTTTTGTAAAAGGTGTGCCACGTGAAATCGATGAGGCGGCGACCATTGACGGATGTGGTTTCTTGCGCCTTTCGTTTCAGATCCTGCTTCCGGTTATGAAGCCGATTTTAGTGACCAACATTGTGGTGAGCGCCATTGATGTTTGGAACAACTTTATGATTCCGTTGTTCTTTTTTGGCTCTTCTAAAAACTGGACAGTCCCCCTTACAATTTATAATTTCTTTGGGCAGTATCAACGGGATTGGCAGTATGTATTTGGTGCGCTAACGCTTACAATTCTGCCGATGTTGATTTTGTTTTTGTGCCTTCAGAAATACATTGTCGAAGGAATGGTTTCCGGCTCGGTTAAAGGGTGATCTTTTGGAAAAACAAACCACAGGGATATCTCTGTGGTTTGTTCTGTTTTCCCGATGAGATTGTGCTATAATTGAAAAACGATAGACAGGAGGTGGTCCGGTGCTGAAATATCGTTTTCGCAGAAAAATTGTGTTGGGAAGTATAGCGGCAGTCATTGTACTGGTCATGGTACTTACGGCGGCAATCGGCACGTACTATGTCCGGATCACCCGGCAGAATCAAGAGCAACAGATGGAGTTTCTGGCGCAAAACGTAGCTTCGCAGATCAGTATGGCTGTAGAAATGCTGGATGAGATTTCGCTTCAGTTGTCGGCAAATGTTTACGCCGTAGATGTGTTTAGTGGACTGCACGATTCAAAAGATCCGGAAAACTATTTTACGCAAATGCTTTCGCAGGATGCGGAAATGAAGCGTTTTATGTGGTCTTATATACTTAAAAGAAATTCTGTGTACCGTATTTGCCTGCTGAATGATGCGAATGACTTTACATACGTAGGTACGGCTGTGGATTATCGGTTTCTTCAGTCTGGTTCAACAATTCCGTTTGCGCAGTCTTTGCGCAAGTCCTTTGAAGAAGGCGGCGGAGAACCAATTTATCATATTTACTCTGCGGATCCGTTTTTGAGTCAGAATGGAGAAGCGATTTTTGCTGTACGGCGCGAAATTCACGATACCAGCATTGTACCGGCCCGGACAGTGGGATATGTAGAGGTTCAATATCAGGTCAAGAATTTTGCCCAGTACTATGATTTTGAAAGCACGGATTTACAGGGCTTTTTGCTGGATGATAAAAATCGGATTCTTCTGGAATACAACGCCACAGATAAGGCGTTGGAATTGGTCAAGCAAATGGATTTGGATGAAAGTGAGAATGCTTCTTTTTGGAGCGTTTCAGAAGATTATAATGCCAGGTCAGAGGAATTGGAAAAGTACGGTTTAAAACTCGTGCTTCTTCAGGATCGAAGTACATATCGGCAATTTTTGTGGACAACACTGGGCGGCATGGTGATAGCTGCGGCTTTGATTGTGGCAGTCATGCTGACGGGACAGTATTTGCTGGTTCGGCGTGTCACACAGCCCATTGCGGATTTGTGCGGCGTGTTAGAAAATCTGGATCCCAATCAAAGTTTTGGCGATGAGCCGCTGCGAATGCCCGGAGAGATGGATGAACTGATTCAGTTGAATTACGCCTTTGGAAATATGATGAAGAACCTCCGCAGTTCGATGGAAAAAACAATGGCGGCACAAGTGGGAGAAATTCAATCTCATATGCTTGCGCTCCAAGCGCAGATGAACCCGCATTTCATCCATAACATTATCTCGGTTATTTCGGCTATGGCGGACGAAGAAAACTATTCCAGAATACCGGGAGTGTGTCAGCTTTTGTCCGAAATGATTCGCTATTCCAGCGATTACGATGACTCTCTGGTGAGCGTACAGGATGAGCTTCAAAATACCATCAACTATTTGGAGCTCATGAAGCAGCGATACGAAGATCATCTGGTTTATTCAGTCAACTTTGTGGGGGATGCGTACGATCATTATATTCCCAAATTTATTTTCCAGCCCCTTGTAGAAAACTTCTTTAAAAACGGGACTAAGAATTGCGAGTTTCCTTGGTGTGTGGATATTACGCTGCGTACGGATGCAACACGTTGGAGTTTTGAAGTACAAGACAATGGGACTGGGGCAGAGCGAGAAAAAATAGATGAGCTGTATCAGAAGTTTGCACAGGTTCAGTCCAAGACTGCGCAGGACCTGATGGGTGAGCTGCGCATTGGCGGGTTGTCCATTTACAATATTTTGATTCGACTTTCTATTTTGTATGGATCAAATGTTATTTTTGAAGTGCAGTCGCCGAAGGAGGGCGGATTCCGCATCAAGATAGGAGGGGTGCTTTATCAAGATTCGAGTGATGGTGGTGGAGGACGAACCGCCGATTCTTCGCAGCATTTGCCGAAAAATTCAGCAGGCGGGGCCGAACTTTGAAATTGTGGCGGCCGCGCAAAATGGGCGTGAGGCGCTTGAATATCTGCAAAAAGAACATATAGACCTCGCTTTTTTGGACATTAACCTTCCAATCGTCAGCGGACTGGAGATCCTGGAATATATTGACCAAAATCAGTTGGATGTTATGTCTGTGGTAGTGAGTGGCTATAAGAACTTTGAGTACGCACGAAAAGCATGCGCGTGCCATGCGATGGATTATTTGCTCAAGCCGGTTCAGGACAGTGCTTTTCAGGCACTATTGGGTCAGATCGAAACAAAATTTGTCCAAAAAAAGCAGATGGACTGGGAAGCTTTGCTGCGAGATGCCCTTTTGGGAAAGAATGTTTCCAGGCTGCCCCAAGAAGAATGTAGAATGCTGGTGGTTTACGGCAACGAGTGCGAGCGCATGGACGATACGCCCTTTTGCGATGTGGAGCAAATGTGGGAAACGGTGGATTTGGCGGGAGCGCTCCATGTGGTTTTTCCAGAAGTCTCTACATGGATTTTGGATGGGCGTTCCGAAATGGAGAAAGTTGTACTTTCCCGTGATAAGAGATTGGTCGATATTTTTGCAGTTCGCACTTTGTACAATCGACTTCAGGCGACGGGACACAGAGTGACCATTTTGGTCTCCACTGCGTCAATTTCGCTTTCTCAACTTCGCCGTGCGTATCATGAAGCCAGAGACTACCTTTATAAGAACTTGTTGTTTTGCCAGCCGGCTCTTCTTCTGTACAGTGGCGGACCTGTAGCGAAACCCATGATTCCGGAACACATTGTCTCGCATGTGGACAATGTTCTAAAAAAAGAGGAGATTTTTCAATCTGCTGAAATTAAGAGGAATTTGCGCATCTTGCTGGACGAGGCAGTGCAGGTTCCCATGCGCCGTATGGAAGCGACCGCGATGTTCAAGCATTTTTTTAACGGGCTTTGTCTTCGTGCTTCGTCCAACCAGCCCTATTGGAAGGTGGAAGAAGAGTTGGATTTTATTCTGGAAAATACCTTTCGGTTGGATGAGATGAAAAAGCAAATGGATTTTTTGGTGGACAAGAGTTTTGGGCCGATGCAGGCGGTGACGGACAAACAAGGCGTGGCAAAGGCAGTGGAACAATATTTGCAGGCCAATTACCGCCGGGATATTTCCAACAAAACGCTATCCGAAAAATTTGGATTTGTCCCTTCTTATATCAGCAGCCTTTTTAAAGCGCAATATGGAGTGTCCCCAGGTGAATATATTGTTCGGCTGCGAATCTCGCAGGCGCAGATGCTGATGAAAAATTCCGACCTTCTCACAAAGGAAATTTCACAACAGGTGGGGTATGAAGATCCGTTCTATTTTTCAAAAGTATTCAAAAGAGTCACAGGAGAAACTCCCTCGCAGTACATGGAAAGAGTCCGAGAGAAATAGGGGCCATTTGTATTCGAGTGTATTTGCTGCTCCCGATACACAATCTACTTGCCGCGGTGAGACCGTTTCAATCGCTTAAACGGCCTTAAATGAATAAGAAAGCCTCAACTTTATTACACGTTGAGGCTTTTTTACTGTGTTCGTTGTATTGGGGGTAACCAAAAAAGAAAACCACGCTGCACAGTTAAAATAACTGCATAACGTGGTTTCCTTGTGGTGGACGGTAAGGAACTCGAATCCCTGACCCCCTGCACGTCAAGCAGGTGCTCTACCAGCTGAGCTAACCGTCCATATGAATTTCAGCTCTGTTATTATAGCAAAGGTTTGCAAAAATTGCAAGTAATTTTTTTAAAAAATGTAGAACGCATAGAAATTGCTGCTAGTGAGCGGTTTGGGAGGATGGAAAAAGTTTGATGGCGCTACCGAAAATAGGCAAAAATTCGAGGAATATCACGGAAAAACAGTGGTGTGGGAAACTTCTCCCTTGACCGTGATTTTTGTTGTCTTGACAGGCATTTTGTGGTATACTAAAACAGTTCATATTGTAGAATGGGGGAAGAAGCGTTATGCGGATTCTGGGCATTGACCCGGGCTATGCCATCGTGGGGTTTGGCGCTGTGGAATACAGTCGCAACCAGTTTACCACGTTGCAATACGGCGCCATTACCACCCATTCGCACACAGTGTTTGAAGATCGGTTGGAAGAGATATATACCGATATGACACAGCTTTTAAATACTGTACAGCCAGATGCTGTTGCCATCGAAACACTTTTTTATACGACCAATCAGAAAACAGTGATCGCGGTGGCTGAGGCCAGAGGTGTAATTCTTTTGTGCGCAAAGTTGGCGGGTGTTCCGATTTTTGAGTACACACCTCTGCAGGTAAAGCAAAGTGTTTCTGGTTACGGACGTGCCACAAAGAAACAAGTACAGGAAATGACACGCCGAATCCTTCGGTTGCCGGAGGTTCCAAAACCGGACGATACCGCGGACGCGTTGGCTATGGCTATTTGTCATGGGTACAGTTTCCGTTCCAAACAGTACGGAATTGCGCAGACGCGGCGTCAGCAGATGGGCTATTATTGAACAGCCGGGAACGGCATGGTCCGGCGGGAGGTTTTATATGATTTATTGTCTTACAGGCAAACTTTTGGAGAAGACACCCGACATGGCAGTCATTGACTGCGGTGGAGTCGGATATCAGGCGGCGATACCGTCTACTACGGCGGGAGCTTTGCCGGCAGTAGGGGAAGTTTGCACGCTGTATACACAGATGAATGTTTCAGAAAACGATATTGCGCTGTATGGTTTTGCCACAAAAGATGCACAGGTGATGTTTCGCATCCTGACCAGTGTGTCTGGTGTTGGACCCAAAGCGGGCTTGGCTATTCTCAGTGTGATGGATCCGGCACGGATAGCGCTCGCTGTCTCTGGAGGAGACCATAAGGCGTTTACAGCGGCCAATGGTGTTGGCCCAAAGCTGGCTCAGCGCATCGTTTTGGAACTAAAGGATAAGGTGGGCAAAAACTTGGGGGTCAGCTTGGATCTTTCCACGCCGGTGGCATCTGGTGCACCGGCGAGCGGAATGGCTGCCGCCGCTGCGGCGCTGACAGGACTTGGATATACTGGAGCGGAGGCGGCTGCGGCATTGGCTGGTCTAGATGCTTCGTTGCCCACTGCAGAATTGATTCGTCTTGCGCTGCAAGGCATAGGAAAAAGGAGGTAACTCATGGCTCTGGAAACCGTAGATGTAAATGCTGCGTCCAACCGTTTGGTCAGTCCGCAGGCAGAGCCGGAGGATTTTGACAACGAGTCCAGTTTACGTCCGAAAACCCTTGAGGAGTATATTGGACAGGACAAGGCCAAAGAAAATCTGAGCATTTATCTTCAGGCGGCCAAAAAACGAGGCGAACCGCTGGATCACCTTTTGCTGTATGGACCTCCGGGACTGGGCAAGACCACACTGGCTTGCATTGTGGCACATGAAATGGGCACCCAAATCCGTATTACTTCCGGACCTGCAATCGAAAAGCCGGGCGATCTCGCCGCTTTGCTGACCAATTTGCAGGAAGGGGACGTCCTATTCATCGATGAGATCCATCGTTTGTCCAGACAGGTGGAAGAAGTTTTGTATCCTGCACTGGAGGACTATGCGCTGGATATCATGATTGGAAAGGGACCGTCTGCGCAGTCCATTCGCATCAATTTGCCAAGGTTTACCTTGGTAGGAGCGACTACTCGTGCTGGACAAATTACTGGTCCGTTGCGGGACAGATTTGGTGTTTTGTTGAAATTGGAACTGTACACTCCTCAGGAACTGGCTCAAATCATCACTCGGTCCGCAGGAATTCTGGGGGTGCCCATCCGACCGGAAGGTGCATTGGAAATGGCCAAGTGTGCACGCGGTACGCCGCGTGTGGCTAACAGGCTGCTTAAACGCGCCCGCGACTTTGCCGATGTGATGGGCGATGGTGTTATCGATGCGCCTATTGCCCAAGAGGCACTGCGAAGAATGGGGATTGACGAGATAGGATTGGATGAAATGGACCGCAGTCTGTTGCGCGCCATTATTGAGATGTACAATGGCGGGCCGGTTGGTTTGGAGACCATTGCCGCCGCGCTGGGCGAAGAGAGCGTTACACTGGAGGATGTCTGTGAGCCATATTTGATGCAGCTCGGGTATCTGACACGAACTCCGCGCGGACGCTGCGTTACGCGGCATGCGTATGAGCATTTAGGAATAAAAGCGCCTGGAGCGCCGGAATCCAATGGACAGCAGACCATGGATGATTATTAAATAGTGTTCTTGATGGATAGATTTATTCATATTTATCCGGTAGGATAAAAAGATGTCAAGGAGAGGATTGAAAATGGGAAAATTGTTTGGAACTGACGGTGCACGCGGTGTGGCAGGTAAGGATCTGACACCTGAGCTGGCTATGCAGATCGGCCGTGCGGCTGCGGCTGTTTTGGCAGGAAAGACGCAGCACCGCCCCCGTTTTATCATTGGAAAAGATACGCGTATTTCCGGCGATATGCTGGAGAGTGCACTGGCGGCCGGCCTTTGCAGCGTGGGAGCCGATGTGGAATTGTTGGGAGTGATTCCGACTCCGGCGGTGGCATATCTGGTCCGCAAGTACAATGCAGATGCAGGTGTGGTTATTTCTGCGTCTCATAATCCGGTGGAATTTAATGGCATCAAATTGTTTGGCGGCGAGGGATATAAACTGCCGGATGAAATTGAGGATGAAATCGAGCATCATGTGTTCAACAATGGTGCAGAACTGACTCTGGCCACCGGCACGGCAATTGGTACGGTAAAGCGTGTAGAGAGTGCGCTCAATGATTATGTAGAGTACCTGGCGGATGCGATTGATGCGGATCTATCCGGATTGAACATTGCAGTTGACTGTGCGAACGGAGCATCCAGCGCACCCGCAAGCCTTTTGTTCCCGCGGTTGGGAGCCAACTGCCATTTTATTGGAAACGAGCCGGATGGCGGAAATATCAATGAGGGCTGCGGGTCCACCCATATTGATAAACTGGCTGCTTATGTTGTGAAAAACGGCCTGGATTGTGGCGTAGCTTTTGATGGCGATGCGGATCGTTGCCTGGCGGTGGATGAGAACGGAAAAGAGATTGACGGTGATAAGATCATTGCAATCTTGGCCACCGGCATGAAGCAGGAGGGAAAACTGAAAGAGGACACGGCGGTTGTCACTGTCATGAGCAACCTGGGCTTCATTGAATACATGCGCCAAAATGGAATGAAGACGGCCATCACCGCTGTGGGCGATCGATATGTTTTGGAAGAAATGCGCGACAAAGGATATGTGATCGGCGGAGAGCAATCCGGACACATTATTTTGTTGCAACATTCTACCACTGGTGACGGTGAACTGACGGCGGGCATGTTGCTGCGCACTTTGGCAGAGAAAAAATGTAAGATGAGTGAATTGAATGCGTTGTATACGCGTTATCCGCAAGTCACGGTGAATGTTAAAGCCACCAATGAGCAGAAGGCTCGGTATAAAGAAGATGAATACATTGCAGGTTTTGTGGAGAGCCAGCAGCAGAGCTTGATGGGACTGGGGCGTGTGCTGGTGCGTGCGTCTGGTACAGAACCGCTGATTCGCGTGATGGTCGAGGGAAAAGATGAGGAGGCCATCGCGGCTTCGGCAGATCGTATTGCTGTAAAAATCAATGAGCGTATCCACGCCAGAAAGTAAAGGAGCATGTACCCGGCGGGCTTATTTGTCCGCCGGGCATGCCGCATGGAGGGACTATTTTGCGGGCAGCAGAGAACTGGATCGATTATGAATTGATTGATGCGACCGACGGAAATCGACTTGAACGCTGGAAAGACACCATTTTGGTCCGGCCCGATCCGCAGGTAATTTGGAAAAACCAGCGGACAAGTCCCTTGTGGGATAAGGCGAATGCGGTCTATCATCGCAGTGCGAGTGGCGGTGGAAAATGGGAATACCGCCGCCGGATGCCGGAGCGTTGGCAGATTCGTTACGGAGATCTGAATTTGATCGTCTCGCCTACGGGATTTAAGCATACGGGTGTGTTCCCTGAGCAGGCGGTCAATTGGGACGCGTATCGCCGTTTGATCGAAGGGGCGGGGCGCCCCATCAAAGTGCTGAACCTGTTTGGTTATACAGGAGGTGCGAGCTTGGCCTGTGCCGCGGCTGGTGCCAGTGTGTGCCATGTGGATGCTTCCAAAGGAATGGTCGCCTGGGGAAGAGAAAATGCGGCGGCATCCGGCCTTTCGGATCGTCCTATCCGATGGATTGTGGATGATTGCGGTAAATTTGTGGCCAGAGAGATTCGACGCGGTGTTCGATACGACGGCATTATCATGGATCCACCCAGCTATGGTCGCGGACCGGGCGGAGAAGTGTGGAAACTAGAGGATAGCATTTACGATTTTATTGATTTGTGCACAGGGGTGCTCAGTGATCAGCCGCTGTTTGTAGCGGTCAATAGTTATACCACTGGTTTGTCCCCTAGCGTCATGGAATACATTTTAAAAACGCGTGTGGAATCCCGTTGGGGCGGACATACGCAATGTGATGAGATTGGCCTTCCGGTCACAGCTACGGGCGGTACGGTGCCTTGTGGGGCAACGGCTTGGTGGCTGGCAGAGTAACGGCTTCAGAGGGATGGAAAGAAATAAAATGAGTGAGCGGATGCAGACTATGCTGGAGGCAAAAGATGTTGTTTTTCGGTATTCTGAAACGGGAAACAATGCCATCGACGGCTTGTCCATGCAGGTAAAAAAAGGAGAATATGTGGCAGTGCTGGGCGCCAATGGATGCGGAAAATCGACTTTGGCAAAGCACTTTAATGCCATTTTGCTGCCCGCGGCAGGAACGGTGTGGATCGAACAAATTCCCACTACGGATGAAGAGCGTTTGATGGAGATGCGCCAGAAAGTGGGAATGGTATTCCAGAATCCGGACAACCAGATTGTGGCAACTGTGGTAGAAGAGGATGTGGCCTTTGCACTGGAAAATTTGGGTGTGCCTCCGGATGAAATGCGGGACAGAGTAGACGATGCCATGCATATGGCAGGCATTTACAAGTATCGAGAAAAGGCGCCTCATAAACTGTCTGGTGGACAAAAACAGCGGGTGGCCATTGCTGGTGTGATCGCCATGCGCCCGGATTGTCTGGTATTGGATGAGGCTACTGCTATGCTGGACCCCATTGGTCGCGAAAAGGTGATGCACACAGTTCATAAGCTGAATCGTGACTATGGGATTACGGTTGTTCAGATTACTCATTATATGGAAGAAGCTGCCACAGCAGACCGGGTAGTGGTCATGAGTGGTGGGCGTATTGTGATGGAGGGGACGCCTCGACAGGTGTTCAGTCAGGTGGAGAAAGTAAAAGCGCTTCATCTGGATGTACCACAGTCGGCGGAACTTTGCCATGCACTGACGGAGGCTGGTATTCCCATGCCGGACGATGTCATTCGGCCGGAAGAATGCGCTGCGGCCATTTATAAAACCCTTACGGGAAAGGAGCCCCCGCAGAATGTCTGAATTTGTACGGGTAGATCATTTGAGTTATATTTATGGCCAGGGAATGCCGGACGAAACCGTGGCGTTAGACGATGTGAGCTTT
>NZ_CAUWGY010000076.1:0-11332 GCF_963558415.1 uncultured Ruthenibacterium sp.
AGACACCATGGAGAAACTGGGCGAGCCGGTCATCCCCTCGAAAGTGGTGGAAAACCTGGACGACGCTTTGGACTTTGCCAAGGTCATCGGTTACCCGGTCATCGTGCGGCCGGCCTTCACCATGGGCGGCACCGGCGGCGGCATCTGCGACGACGAGGAGTCTCTGCGGGAGATCGGCACCAACGGCCTGCGTTTGTCGCCCATCCATCAGGTGCTCATCGAAAAGTGCATCGCCGGCTGGAAAGAGATCGAGTACGAGGTCATGCGCGACGGCAAGGGCAACGTCATCACCGTGTGCAACATGGAGAACTTTGACCCCGTGGGCGTGCACACCGGCGACTCCATCGTAGTGGCTCCCAGCCAGACTTTGTCCGACAAAGAGTATCAGATGCTGCGTTCCAGCGCTTTGAATATCATCACCGAGCTTGGCATCGAGGGCGGCTGCAACTGCCAGTTCGCTTTGAAACCCGACAGCTTCGAGTATGCGGTCATCGAGGTCAACCCCCGTGTGTCCCGCTCCTCGGCGCTGGCCTCCAAGGCAACGGGTTACCCCATCGCCAAGGTGGCTACCAAAATCGCCATCGGCTATAGCCTGGACGAGATCCCCAACGACGTCACGGGTCAGACCTGCGCCTGCTTTGAGCCCGCGCTGGACTACTGCGTGGTCAAGTTCCCCAAATGGCCTTTTGATAAATTCGTGTACGCCAAAAAGGACCTGGGCACTCAGATGATGGCCACCGGCGAAGTCATGGCCATCGGAACCAGCTTTGAGCACGCCATGATGAAAGCCGTCAGCTCCATCGAGCTGGGCCTTGAGACTCTGACGCTGCCCGAACTGGAGAGCCTGCCCGACGACGAGATCGTCCAGCGGCTGCACCGGTGCGACTCGGATCGGTCCTTCACCGTGTACGAGGCCATCAAGCGCGGCGTATCCTTTGACGTGATTTACGACATCACCAAAATTGACTACTGGTTCCTGGCAAAACTCAAAAAGCTGGCCGATACCGAGCTTGCTTTGAAAAATGGCGAGCTGACGCAGGAATTGTACCGCAAGGCCAAAAAGCAGGGCTTTATGGACAAGACCATCCTGCGCCTTGCAGGCCTCAAGGAGCTGCCCTTTGAAAAGATGGTGGCCGGCTTCAAGATGGTGGATACCTGTGCCGCCGAGTTCAGCGCCAAGACCCCCTATTTCTACTCCAGCTTTGACGAGGAGAACGAGGCGGCCGAGTTCATCGCCGCCCATCCCACGGACAAGAAAAAAGTGCTGGTATTCGGCTCCGGCCCCATCCGCATCGGTCAGGGCATCGAGTTCGACTACTGCTCGGTCCATTGCACCTGGGTGCTGAAACAGCATGGGTGCGAGGCCATCATCGTCAACAACAACCCCGAGACCGTGTCCACAGACTTTGACACCGGCGACCGGCTGTACTTCGACCCCCTGACCCCGGAGAGCGTGGACCATATTATTGCCACGGAAAAACCCTGGGCGTGCGTAGTCCAGTTTGGCGGCCAGACGGCCATCAAGCTCACAAAGCACCTGTCCGAGACCGGTGTAAAGATCCTGGGCACTTCCGCCGACGCCATCGACGAGGCCGAGGACCGCGAGCGCTTTGACGAACTTTTGGAGAAGTGCGGCATTCCCCGTCCGAAGGGCCACACTGTGTTCACCTGCGAAGAGGCTCTGGCCGCAGGCAAGGACCTGGGCTATCCGGTTCTGCTGCGTCCGTCCTACGTGCTGGGCGGCCAGAACATGATCATCGCCTACAACGAGAACGACGTCAAGGAGTACATGGCCATCATCACCAGCCACGTGGACATGGCAAACCCCGTTCTGGTGGACAAGTACCTGATGGGCACCGAGTGCGAGGTGGACGCCATCTGTGACGGTGAGGACTTCCTCATTCCGGGCATGATGGAGCACATCGAGCGCGCGGGCATCCACTCCGGCGACTCCATCTCCATGTATCCGCCTCAGAGCTTGAAACAGAAGATCAAGGGCACCATTGTGGACTACACCGGCCGCCTGGCCCGTGCGCTGCATGTGGTGGGCCTGATGAACATTCAGTTCGTGGTGTACAACGACCAGGTGTATATCATCGAGGTCAACCCCCGTTCCTCCCGCACCGTGCCCTACATCAGCAAGGTCACGGGCGTGCCCATGGTGGACTTGGCCGTGCGCTGCATGCTGGGCGAGAAACTGCGGGACATGGGCTACGGCACCGGTCTGTACCCCACCGGCGACTACTGCGCCGTCAAGGTTCCGGTGTTCAGCTTTGAAAAGCTGCACAACGTGGACACGCAGCTTGGCCCGGAGATGAAGAGCACCGGCGAGGTGCTGGGCATCGCCCGCAACTTCGAGGACGCTTTGCTCAAGGGCCTGGTGGGCGCCGGATACAGCCTGCGCCATCCCACCCCCGGCAAGTGCGTCATCCTCACGGTCAAGGATGCAGACAAAAAAGAGCTGGAGGACATTGCCTGGAACTTTAAGGATTTGGGCTACAAGCTGTATGCCACCTCCGGTACGGCCTATCATCTGGGCCGCAATATGATCGCCTGCAACGAGGTGCGCAAACTCAGCGAGCCGCGCCCCAACCTGCGCGATCTCTTGGAGTCCGGTCTTGTGGACTACGTGGTCTCCACTTCGTCCAAGGGCCGCATTCCCTCCCATGACAGCGTGCAGCTTCGCCGCAAAACCGTGGAGCTGTCCATTCCCTGTCTCACTGCCATCGATACCGCCCGGGTGCTCATCAAGTGCCTGCGCACAAAGCGCACTTTGCGGGATGTGGACTTAGTAGATCTGTCCACTTTGTTCTGATTTGTGTAAATACGACCCGCCGCAAAAAACCATGCGGCGGGTCGTGTTTTTTTAAAAAGAAATTTACTTTAAATTATATATACAATAAAATATACAAATCGTTTTAAAATGTTGGTCAAGTCTGTGTATGTTTTGTATATAAAAAAGTATAAATGTTGAAAAAAATACGATGTTTTTTGAAAAAACTCTTGTAATATGTGATTTTCCGGCGTATAGTGGGAATTAGAAAAAGCCCGGGAAGGGGTATCATGATTTACAAGGGGGGTTCTGAAGAAAAATGACAAGGTCACAGTTGATCACCGCTGTTTCGGCACAGACGGAGCTGTCTTGTGCGGATGTGGAACGGGTGATGGATTCTCTGTTCGATCACATCATCGGCCAGCTTCAGGATGGCAACAAGGTCACCATTGCGGGGTTTGGCCGTTTTGAGATGCGCGAGCGTCAGACCAAGGCCTACACCAATCCCAAGACCAAGGTGTCCACACAACTGGTGCCCACGAAAATTCCGGGTTTCAAAGCCAGCGGAATCATGAAGCGCCGTCTGTCCGGCGAAGCAGAATAAATGCGGACAAGCATCGGGCCCCGGCACATGCCGGGGCCCGATTTTATATGCCGCACCAAAAAAGAGGGCCGTTCGGCCCCCCTTTTTTTGTTCAATCCTATTTCTCTACGGGCGTAATACTGGCGATGGACTGTTCAAATGCCTCGCTCCAGCCGCCGTAGGTCGTATCGGTGTAAGTGATGGTGTAGGCCTCGTCGGCATTGATGCTGATAACGGTCTGGTAAAGCTCAGTGCCGGTCACAATTACGCTGTAATCCAGCCGGTAATAGGGACATACTCCCAGAGTGCCTGTCTCAAACTTCACGTCCAGCAGGTGTACCTCCTCGTCAAACTGATCGGAGAAAGCCTGCTCCAAAAGTTCCACCAGATCTTCCATCGCTACATTGCTGGCCAGGGGCCTATTGTTTTTCGTGGTAATTACGTTCACATTGGAGCCATCGGGTGCCTGGTAGAACACGTCTACACCGGTGCCTGTGGCATCCACCTGTTCAAAGCCGGCAGGGAAGTAGAGGTCAATGGAATAGGCGGTGTAATCCATCTGCGGAGATGAGATGGATTCAGAGGCCGCTTCGGATTCAGGTGGCATGGGCCGGGAAAGCCAGACAAAAGGAAGCAGCAGAAATTGGCCGCAGGCGGTCAAGGAAAAAACGGTCGCCAGTGCGCAGAGCGTAAGAATCCATTTTCTCATGTGTACTCCTCATTTCTCACCAAAATTACCCCAGAGTCTTTTCTTTATTATATCTCGTCCGTCTGCACTTGTAAAATGACCGGCTCCCTTTTTTGTAAACGGTTCCGGCGCATGCTTTGATATAGCGCACAAAAAAAGAGGGCCATTCGGCCCTCTTTTTCATTAGGTTTGAGTGCTCTCTACGAATTTGATGCTGTCGATGGACTGTTCAAATGCCTCGCTCCAGCCGCCGTAGGTCGTGTCGGTGTAGGTGATGGTGTAGGCCCGGTCGGCGTTGATGCCGAGAGCGGTCTGATAAAGCTCAACTCCGGCCACAGTTACGCTGTAATCCAGCCGGTAATAGGGGCATACTCCCAGAGTGCCTGTCTCAAACTTCACGTCCAGCAGGTACACTTCCTCGCCAAACTGCTCGGAGAAAGCCTGCTCCAAAGGTCCCACCAAATCTTCCATTGCCACATCGCTGGCCAAAGAGCCATTGTTTTCCATGATCACTACGTTCACACTGGAACCATCGCTTGCCTGGTAGAGCGCGGCTGTACCGGTGCCTGTGGCATCCATTTGCTCAAAGCCTTCCGGGACATCGAATTCAATGGAATAGGCGGTGTAATCCGCTTGCGTGTTCTCGTCCGGTGTTGATTCGGACGCAGGTTCCGAAACCGATTCCGTCGAAGCGGACGACGCGGGCTCAGAGGCCGGAGTCGAAGCGGACGACGGTGCACTGCTGCAGGCCGCCAGCGAAAAAACGGTCGCCAGCGCGCAAAGCGTAAGAATCCATTTTCTCATGTGTGCTCCTCATTTCTCACCAAAATTACCCCAGGGTCTTTCCCTCATTATATCGCGTCTGTATGCACTTGTAAAATGGTCTGAACAATTTTTTTAAACGACCCCGGCGGCTCCCAATGTGTGCCCGATGCTCATGTTCCTTTTTGCGACAAAATGTGCTATCATAGCAAAGGAAAATCGAAATGTCAGGAGAACCAACATGGAATATCGCGAATTGAATGTGCCCGAGCAGATCCACAAGGCCGTGGAGCGCATGGGCTTTACCGAGATGACGGAGGTGCAGGAAAAAGCCATTCCGCCCATGATGGAAGGCAAGACCTGTGCTTTCGGCATCCCTTTGATCGTGGGGCTGGACGTGGATAAGAAGTATCCTCAGGCGGTGGTCATGGCCCCCACTCGGGAGCTGGCCCAGCAGATTACCGAAGATTTGCGGGATTTGGCCCATTTTTACCCCGAGGTACGGGTGGTATGCGTATACGGCGGAGCCAATATGAACCGCCAGATCGAGCAATTGAAAAAGGGGCCGCAAATCGTTGTGGCCACTCCGGGCCGCTTGCAGGACCATATGAAACGCCGCACCGTGGATCTGTCGCATGTGGAGACCATTGTTCTGGACGAAGCCGATGAGATGTTGAATATGGGCTTTTACAAAGATGTGCGCCACATTTTGGACACAGTCAAGTCCCGCAAGCGGCTGGCCATGTTCTCGGCCACCATCAGCCGCGAGGTGATGGACATCGGCTGGCTTTACCAGCGGGACGCAGAGGAGATCACTGTGCAGCCGGTGGAGCAGTCCATGCCAAAAATCGACCAGTACATGATGCTGACCACCGGCCGCAACAAGCTGGCGGATCTGTCGGAACTGATCGTGAAAAACGGGTATAAGCGGGTCATGGTGTTCTGCAATCAAAAGTATACGACCGCCATGCTGGCAAACCAGCTTGCCCGGCTGAACTTTGGGGTGGATTGCCTGCACGGCGACCTTTCGCAAGCAGAGCGAAACAAAATTATGGCCAGCTTTAAAGCCGGCCAGATCCCGGTTTTGGTGGCCACGGACGTGGCAGCCCGTGGCATTGACGTATCTGAGGTGGATGCGGTGTTCAACTACGACGTTCCCGAATCCAACGAGCAGTATACCCATCGCATCGGCCGCACAGGCCGCGCCCGGCACGAGGGCACTGCCTATATTTTGTACACAAAAGAGGAGCGCAACCGGGTGCGGGATATGCTGCGCTACACCCGCAACCAGGCGCAGCCCATTGCGTTCAACGAAAACCGGGACATTGTGCCCGCAGAATTTTAAATGGCAATGCCCCGCAGAAAGCGGGGCATTTTAAACAAAAGGAGGGCGGTGCAATGCTGGAGCTTGTGTGCGGCAAAAGCGCCGGTGCAAGCCTGAAAATGGCGGCAAAGAGACCGGAGTTTGCCGAAGTTTCCCGGGATGTGGTGTGTTTGGAACTGGCCTTGAGCGTGGGAAGCCTGCGGGATTGCCCGGCTCAAACCGGGCGCGCCGAAGTGTTGCGCCGGCTGTACGGTGCGGTATATCCGGATTTCGCGTGCGCCGCCCGCGAGCAGGCGCAGCGCAACCGGCAGGCGCTGGAAAGGCTGCGGGTCGCGGCCGAGAGCGGCGAGCCTGTGCGGGTGTGGACCGCGTGCGCTGGAGAAGAGTGGTGCCTGTTTTTGCTGGCCATGTCGCTGTTGCAAAGTGCTCGGGGCCCGGTGAGCGCCGTGTGTGTGCCGCTGCTGTGGCCCCGGCCGGACGGAACGTTGTGTTCCATCCGAGGCTTGGGTGAATTGAGCCCGGAGCGTTGGTGCACTTTTCTGCCCTTGGAAACGCCCGTGGACCCGGTGCAGCGCAGCGCCTGGGCCAATCTGTGGCAGATGTCCCAATCAGAGAGCGCACCGTTGCGGGTCATGCTCAACGGAAGCCTTGCGGGCGTGCCCGAGGACTTTTTCGACGGGGTGCTGCGGCAAAGTATGCCAAAAAAGCAGAGTTTCACAGCGGGTGACGTGGTGGGCCGTGCCTTAGTGCGCTTGCCCGGCGTTTTGGACGCATTTTTGGCCGGGCGGCTGCGCCTGTGGACCCAGCAGGGACTGCTGCGGGTGCACAGGACGGCGGAGTATTATTATGAGACCGTGCTGGAGCGGACCGACGCATGAAAAAAAGCCGCCCGCAGGCGGCTTTTTGCTTATTTTTTTCGATCGATGCGGCTCTCGCTTGTCTTGATTAGGTTGAACAAGCTGGTGGCATACAAGGGATATTCCTTGGACAGCTTTTCGGTGGTCATGCTGAACGCACTGGTGTCCTTCACCGTAGTGCCGGTGCCAATGTCCTCGCCCGACAAAATGGCCTCCACATTGGCCTCGGCCACGTGCATGGCTGCATCCGCGTAGCCGGAGTACACGCTTTTGCGCACGCCAAACAGATTGCTGGCGTTTTTGGGCCCGGCGTTGTATAATAGACGAAACATCTTGTACACCGCGATCATCAGATAGGCCGAGATTTCGCTTACAAGACCTTTGTCCGGGCAGTCGTTCAGTTTGTCGTACAAAATGTTCAAACTGTTGGAAATCAGCTTTTTGTTGAAGGTGGGCAGCACGCTGCCGTGGAACACGCTGTCCTTGGTAGTTTCAGGGTTCGGAATGTCCTCTACGGTCAAAGTCAGTCCGTTTCGGTCGGGGCTGCGGCCCAGAAGATAGTCGCAGGACACGCCGTAAAAGTCCGCCACACGCACCACAAAATCCAGACCGCATTCCCGGATTCCTTTTTCATAGTGCGACAAAAGCGCCTGTGAAACACCCAGCTTTTCGGCGGCCTGTTTTTGCGTAATTCCTTTTTCCTTGCGCAAAAGCGTGATAATGCGGCTAAACTCGGACATTCAAAATACTCCTTCACAATGGACATCGCAAATAAAGGGGCGGTAAAACGGCGTAAAAAACAGACTGCCCCTGCACTCGATGTTTACGTATGGTAAATTATAAACCAGCAAAAACGTTTTGTAAATATCCAAAACGGGCAAAAAAATCCGCGGTTTTGGGGCATTTCGACACATCTCTCAATATGTATGGAGCACATGGGGGCACGATGCTCAAAATGTAGTATGGACACAAAGAAAAAAATAAAAAAATTTTTTTAAAATTTCGCTGTTTTTTGCGAAAATGGCCAAAGAAAGGAAGAATCTTATGAAAAATTACCGTCTGACGCTGATTCGCCATGGCATCACTCAGGGCAATCTGGATGGGGTGTATCTGGGCAGCGGCACCGACGAACCTCTGTGTGAAGAAGGACGTCAGCAGTTGCGGGCACTGCAAGCGCAGTTTGTCTACCCCCAGCCCGCCACAGTGTTTGCCAGCCCTCTGGCCCGGGCGCTGGAGACGGCGGACATTCTGTTCCCCGAGGCAAAGAACAAGATCATTTTGCAGGATCTGCGGGAGAACGGATTCGGTGTGTTTGAGGGCCGCAAGATCCGGGAGCTGGTGAACGATGCGGACTTCAAGAAATGGATGGACCCGGCTCAGCACTTCACTCCGGAAGGGGGCGAGCCTCTGGCGGATTTCCACAAGCGCTGCGGAGGCGTTTTGATGAGCATGTTCGAGTACATGATGAAAACAGGCATCGAAGAGGCTGCCTGCGTGACGCACGGCGGTGTCATCATGAGCATGCTGGCGCAGCGGGGCATGCCCAAGCGCCGGCCCGAACTCTGGATGGCGGACCCAGGCTGTGGCTATCTTGTCCAGTGCAGCCCGGAGATGTGGATGCGGGATCACATCGTGGAGGTGTGCCAGATCGCACCCTTTGGTTACCTGGATGAGAAGGCTTGACCGCTTTTGCTTTATTCTATGCACCGAAAAATTTGTTCAGAACCAAACAGCGGACGGCGCTCGGCGCCGTCCGCTGTTTTTTTATATCAATTCCACCAAAATGCTGTTTTGCAAAAGCATTCCCCGGGGTGTCAGAGCGAGCGTATGGCCGTCAAACCGGGCCAGGCCGCTTTCCTGCAGCCGCTGTGCAAAGGCGAATTTTTTTTCATCCCACACAACTCCGTACGCTTGTTTCAGCGTTTCCAGATTCAGCCCCGACGTAAGGCGCAGTTGCAGCATGATAAAGTCCTCGGCCGTGCACGCACCGTCCGCCACATACTCCGCCGGTTTTTCGCAAAAAGCGGCTGTGCCGGCCGGGGTGTAAAAGCGTTTGCCACCCATGCAACTGTGGGCGGCGGGCCCCAGTCCCAAATAGTCTGCGCAGTTCCAGTAATTTAAGTTGTGGCGTCCTTCAAAACCGGGTTTGGAAAAATTCGAGATCTCGTACTGACCATAGCCCGCTTTCTCCAGCAGTTCTACCGCCGCCAGATAAAAATCCGCAGCCGCGTCCTCGTCGGGAAGATTTTCCGGCGGCCGGCGGCCGAACACGGTGTTCGGCTCAATTTTGAGCAGATAACTGCTGATGTGCGTGCAGCCGCCCTCGCAAAGCAGCTCCACGGTGGCCTTCAGTTCATCCAGTGTGTAGTCGGGCAAAGCCAGCATCAAGTCGCCGCTGATGTTGACAAATCCCACCTCGCGGGCCCATTGCAGTGCAAGGCGGCTCTGGGCCGCCGTGTGCCGTCTTCCGAGCCGGGCAAGCTGGACGTCGAATGCGCTCTGAACTCCGAAGGAAATGCGGTTTACGCCCGCCTGGCGATACGCTACCAGGCTTTCTTTCGAAACAGTCTCTGGATTTGCCTCCAGCGTGATCTCCGCACCGGCCACGGGCCCGGCTGTGTCGATGAGCCGGGCAAGCTGGGCGGCGGTCAAAAGAGACGGGGTGCCGCCGCCGAAATACAGCGTGTCCGGCCGTAGGGGCGTGGACCCACAGGGGGAAAACCGGTCCATTTCCCGGCACAAAGCGTCCACATAGCTGTCGGGCACGTTGTGGTTGCCAGCGGCGGAATAAAAATCGCAGTACCGGCATTTCGAAGCACAGTAGGGAATGTGCACATACAAACCGAACATGGCGCAGACTCCTTTCATCCCACAGAATCGTCTTTCAAAGTGGGATACTGGTCCAACAGAGATTGCAATTCGTTTATGAATCTGCACAAATGGAATCCGTCGCACACAGCGTGGTGTACCTGAACGGACAGGGGAAGAAGGATTTTTTCATTTTCCGGGTAGTATTTTCCCATGGTAAAAATGGGAAGCAGATAGTTTTGTCCCTTGGGAAGATTTAAGTTGAATCCCTCAAAGACCGTCCAGGGAATCATGGAGACCGGAAAGTTGTTTTCAGGGAGATTGGGCTTTGCGTTGAAAGCCTTGTTCGTGCCCCATTGTTTGAGATCCTGTTCGTAGGCGGCGCAAAATGTGTGCAACTCAGGCTCGTACGCAGTCCATAGATTGGAAAATGTCTGTGAGTCCTTGTGGAAAATGGTGTAGCAGGCAATCATCTCGCTGTAAATGCCCAGCTCGCCCTTTTCGTTAAAAGCCGTCCGGAATTCTTCGTGCCGATTGACAATGGTGGTGATGGCGTGCAGCATGGTCGGATAAAATTTCAGACCCGCCTGCCGGATTTTGGTCACGTCCAGCCGCACGGTCATGCTGTACGTGCAGGGCACGTGGGAAAAATAGTGATCAAAATATTCGCGCCGGGGCCAGGTGCTTTTTTCAATTTTTTCAAACAGCATCGCTCTCTGCCTTTCTTTGCATACTCTTTGAAACAACACAGGCGGCAGATGTTGCATCTGCCGCCTGTAAAGAAAAGGTGTGTTTTTTAATAGGCTTTGCCCCAGACCACCATGGCTTTGGCAGGTTTGCCGCAGCACGGGCACACGTCCGACAAATGCTCTTGTTCAAAGGGCATGCAGCGGCTGGACAAGCCGACTTTTTCTTTCATCATTTCCTCGCAGGCTTCGTCGCCGCACCACATGGTCTTGATGTAGCCGCTCTCTTTGTCGGCAATGGCCATCACTTCGTCCATCGTGGTGGCGGTGAAGGTGCGATTTTTCCGGTTCTCAAGCGCACGGTCATACATCTGTTTGGAGATTTGACCCAGTTGCTCGGGAATCGCGGTTTCCAGGTCCGCCAGCGGGCAGAACAGTTTTTCACGGTCGGTGCGGCGCACCAGCACGCACTGGTCTTTTTCCATGTCTTTGGGTCCGATTTCCAGACGCAAAGGCACGCCTTTCATCTCCCACTGGGCAAATTTCCAGCCCGGGCTGTTGTCGCTGGCATCCAGTTTGACACGGCAGAATTTGGAAAGACGGGCGCGCAGCTCTTCCGCTTTTTCCATCACGCCGGGCTTGTGGGAAGCCACGGGTACGATGACCACCTGATAAGGTGCCACAGCCGGGGGCAGAATCAAGCCCTCGTCGTCGCCGTGGGTCATGATGATGGCGCCCACCAGACGTGTGGACACACCCCAACTGGTCTGATAGGGATGTTGCAAAGTGTTGTCCCGGCCGGTAAAGGTCACATCAAAAGCGCGGGAGAATCCGTCGCCAAAGTAGTGGCT
>NZ_CAUWGY010000077.1:0-11317 GCF_963558415.1 uncultured Ruthenibacterium sp.
CACACAGAGGGCTTTTCATCCTCCGGCGGCTGTACCTCGGCCGCGCACTGCGCCGAATCCTCCGCGCAGACGGGGCACGCGCTGTTTCCCTCGTCCCCGCACAGGACATCACGGATGCACGATGTATCGTCAAATAGATCAGCCGCAAATACACCCACCATATTCGTGCTGAACAGTACGGCGCACAGCGCCACACTTATGACACGCCGCCAACCGCCCCGCCGGTGGGTCTGGCCGCGCGCTAAGCGTTTTCCACTGTCCATCTTTTTCCTTAGATACATAAAAAACGCCTCTTCTTGTTTAATGGTCATTTCCTGACCAATAACGTGGACTTTATCGGTTACTGTTTTTGCGTGCAGTTTGGATAAACTAAGAAAGCTTGCCCCCCTCCTTACTATGCAAAACAGCGCAAAACAGCACACAAGTGTACATATAAACAGTATAGCGCGCCCGAATGGAAAAATCCACATTTTCCTGACCGCTTTTTTTGTACTACTTTCCTTGAACCCATCTCAGGAACGTGTCCTGTGCAATAGAAAGCTGCTGGGCTGCCTCCCGTGAAGTGATTTTTTGGTCTTCCCAGTCCTCTTTAAGCTGCCAGAATCGTTCCGGCACATCTTTTCTTGGCCGCCCAAATTTTACGCCGCGCAGTTTTGCCGCCGCAATCCCTTCTATTACAATAAATTTGGACAGGAAAGCCGGGCAGCCAGTCCGGCTTTCTCTCCATCTCGTGCCTAAGCTACAATAAGGGGAGCAACTGGCTGACCAATCCCTCCTTGGGCTTTTATGTCCGTTCGAAAGACTGTCAGCCATCCTCTTGTTGTAGCGTTCGATTTGAGCAGGTTGAGCCACCGGATGCCGGAGAGTTCGTGTCACCCAATAGATTGAATCGGCAGCGAGAAAAGATGGATTTCCGGTTGCAGATTCTTGGTATTGGAGGAATGTGAATGAACTGCGTTGGCATCGATGTTTCCAAGGGCAAGAGCACGATTGCAGTCATGCGGCCCTTTGGAGAGGTAGTGGTTTCACCCTTTGAAGTGTGCCACACCGTCAATGAACTGAGCGAGCTGGCAAGGCAACTCAAAAGCTTGGACGGTGAGACCCGTGTGGTGATGGAATCCACAGGTAATTACCACGCGCCGGTGGCCTGGCTGCTCCATGACGCGGGCTTTTATGTCTCGGTAGTCAATGCAATGCTGGTGCATGACTACGGAAACAACAGTTTAAGACGGGCCAAGACCGACAAGAAAGATGCTGTGAAGCTGGCAAACTACGGCCTTGACCACTGGCTCACACTGCCGAGATATGTCCCTGAGGAGGATACCCGGCTTATGCTGAAGACCTGCTACCGGCAGTACCAGCAGTATTCCAAAGTACAAACCATGCTGAAGAACAACTTGATCTCCCTGCTGGATACTGCTTTTCCAAACGCAAACCGCCTGTTTACCAGTCCGCCCCGCGCTGATGGCAGCGAGAAGTGGGTGGACTTTGTCGCCACTTTTTGGCATTGCGAGTGCGTCTGTGGCTTGTCTGAGAAGGCCTTTACCGCCAAGTACCAAAAGTGGTGCAAGAAGCACGGCTACAATTTCAGTGAAGACAAGGCGCTGGACATTTATGCCTCCGCTTTCGCTCACTTCGGTGTCATGCCGAAAACGGATACGGCAAAACTTTTGGTAGAACAGGCTATTTCCCAACTCCGGGCAACTTCCGCCGCGTTAGCTGCTCTTAAGCAGAAGATGCAGTCCTTGGCGGCTTCTCTGCCGGAGTATCCTGTGGTGATGGAGATGTTTGGTGTTGGCCCCACTCTCGGCCCACAACTCATGGCTGAAATTGGAGATGTGCGCCGTTTTCATTCCAAGAAAGCGCTGGTGGCCTTTGCGGGCATTGACGCCCCGCCATACCAATCCGGCCAAATAGATGTCCGCAGCCGCAGCATTTCCAAGAGGGGATCTGCCTCCCTGCGCAGGACACTCTTTCTGGTGATGGGCGTCCTCCTGCAATGCGCTCCAATGGATGAGCCAGTTTACCAGTTCATGGACAAGAAACGCTCTGAAGGCAAACCCTATTCTGATGAGGATATCGACACTGTTACCTCCAGTTACCTTGACCCGCAGAGCACCAAAAACAACATTGCCTTGCAGGGGAAAATTACAAATGCTTTGTTACCAGTTGCTGCTCGTTATAACAACAACTTAGACCAACAGCAACGATACGAATTTCGGCGGCAAATCCGTAGCTTTGTGAAGTGGTATAACTATATCACTCAAATTGTTCGTATGTTTGATAAAGATCTCCATAAAGAATACATCTTCTGCAGTTATCTTTCACGCCTGCTCCCTAGTAATGAAACAGAAATGTGGGATCTCGGCAGCAAAGTGGCCTTGGAGTATTATAAATTGGAAGAAACCTTTGCAGGCTCCATTTCTTTGCAGAAAGATGTTTCCGGGCAGTATGAAGCCCCTACCATGAAAAAAGGAGTATCAAAACAAGACAGTAAAAGTCAGCTTGATGAAGTGATCGAAAAATTCAATGAGCAATATGCAGGTGAGATTACTGAAGGTGACCGCATTATTGTCGAGATACTCATGAACAAAATGTCCCAGGATGATGTTTTACGAAAATCTGCACAACAAGATGGAGAACAGATTTTCATAAACAGTGTGTTTTCTAAAGCATATGATAGAACCGCAATGGATGCGTACAAAGAGAGTAGTCAAGCATTCGGCATTTTGTTCAGCGACCCCAAAAAGTATGCAGCACTAAAACACGTTTTGGCTGAAATGATGTACAATCAATTTTGTCAGCAGTAATTCTTTCACAATGTCAATACATCTCTGATATTTTAAAAGTAAGATTGGAGGTCATCATTAACAGACGATCCACAACTGAATAGCAAACAACGAGTGATCAGGAGCTGGCTTTTCAAAGCCAAGACTACCAGGGCCGTATGAGCAGGTATTCGGTTTTTCCGAAGCCTTTGTTCATACGGCTCTTTTTTATAAAAATTTTTCTTAAACCTAGCATGATTTGATAGGTTTGACTTTTATCATGAAATTGCGGCACGAAAGTGGATTTCACAGAAGGTCAGGAGTGTTGTTGGTAATCCACATGGATCATCGGCTACTCATAGCGGCTTAAAAGTGGCTCGCCATGTGGCAATCCAAGATAGACTAAGGATTTCTTTTCTTTCCCTTTTGCACCATATCTCGACTGTATTACAAACTGTATCTTTGAAGGACAGTTGAACGGAGGCTGCATAGATTCGCTTTGTGGCGGTTTTAAGAGATTTCACGGCCGATCAGGCTGTTCTTTAAAAACCCTGGAAAGCCTCTGTACCCAGCACAAGGAATCCTACATAAGGAATCCTTTGTCGGCTCTGGGTAAAAATCTACGCTCGGCACCTGGAACTGGCCGGGAAAACGAAGTGAGAAAAATGACAGATTGCTCTTATGATCCCGTTTATAGTACTTGACTTCTGTTATGCTTATAAGGGGTGGTGGAGGAACTTCATCAGTCAAAAGGTCTCTCCCAGGTGGTGTCTAGCTTTGCTAGCATAGCGTTTGGATATCCAAACGCTGTTTGCCTTGGGCAACCCCAAACCCCTGGCAGTTGAATCTACGTGTCAAGAATCTCCCACACGAGACGAACTGCCTCATAGGTAGCTCTGGTAAGCAAGGATATCATAAACGATATCCTTGCTGTAGGCAAAACCTCGATATCTCTTTACAAGGATATCGAAAACGATATCCTTGTGTGTCGTATGCATTGTGAGCCGACATTGTGTGCGGAGAATCAGGAAAGTTGTTTTGAAGAAGAGACGTTACAAGTTCAATTCTGGCGCCCTTCGTCTTCAAAATAAAAACATTAACAAGGAGGAATGTGAAAGAGGACAATTATCACGTTCGTAAAACACCAAATGACACAATAGAGAGGATGTTGCGATGACCCAAGACTTAAATCTGTATACAATGCAAACTTTGTTTGAGCAGCCGCTGGAACCTATCGATTTTCTGGTAGACGGCCTTTTTGCACAGGGACTGTACATTCTGGGCGGTTCGCCCAAGGTGGGCAAAAGCTGGCTGGCACTGCAGCTCTGCCTGGCGGTGTGCACAGGAACCCCTTTCCTGGGGAGGAAAACGCAACAGGGCGAGGTGCTTTATCTCGCACTGGAGGACGGTCCCCAACGACTGCATTCCCGCGCGCTGCGTCTGACCCAGACTGCCCCTGCCGGCCTATACCTTTGCGGGCAGGCTCTTCCCATCGGACAAGGGCTGGAACGGCAGTTGGAACGGACGCTGGAGGAACACCCCGGCATCCGGCTGGTCATTCTGGACACGCTGCAGAAGGTGCGTATCGAGTCGGGAAATGGGATGTCCTATGCGGCAGATTACCGGGATGCGTCAGCACTTAAAAGTGTTGCCGACCGGTACCACATTTGTCTGCTGGCGATTCATCACCTGCGCAAGTTGCCGGATGAGGATCCGTTTAACCGGCTGTCCGGCACGAATGGCCTTTCCGGTGCAGCAGATGGCAGCCTTGTCCTGCTGCGGACAAAACGGCAGGAGAATACAGCTGTGCTTTCAGCAACAGGAAGGGATATTGAGGACCAGGAAGAAACGCTGGAGTTTGATGATTGCCGCTGGAATCGGACAACCGATCCGGAACAGCTTCAGTTTGGCCTTCTTGTAATGCTGCTGCAAAAACTGCTTCGGCAGGATATGTTTCAAGGCACTGCAACCGAACTGGCCGACTGGCTGGGAAAGGAAGGCCTTCTCTTCGGGCCTGCACAGCTTTCCCGGTATCTTCAAAGCCGGGGACGGCAGTTGGCAGAAGCAGGCATCGGACTGGAAGTGAGCCGTACCAACAGCAAAAGGACCCTGCGGCTCTGGCTTGGTGACAGAAGTGACGGTTGTGACAGCATTCCCGGAGAAGGGACAACAGCGAATATGCTGTCACTGCCGTCACCAGCGTCACAGGCTTCATGATGGGAGGCGAGCGGGATAGCTTCTATCAAGCAAAGAGGAGAACGAAAATTCAAAATCACTGTCTGCAACGGGTACCGCCCCGGAGGGCAAAAGCGTATGCAGAGCCGCACCATCGATGTTCCGCAAGAGATACCCAAGCGCGGCATTATGCAATATGTCCATGCTGAAGCAGAGCGAATGGAGAAACGGTATCGCTGCGGGATGGATGAGGACGACCGCACTACCTTTGAGCAGTACGCCGAGAGCTGGCTTACACGGCAGACCCACTATAAGCCCAGCACTCTGGCTGGGTACAAGCGCCAGCTGGAGGTCGTTTATCCGTACATCGGCGGGGTGACGCTGAATAAGCTCCGTCCGCTGATCCTGGAAGAAATGTGTGCGGAACTGCGCAAACGGAAAAATCGCCGGGGAGAGCCTGTGTGTGAAGCCACGGTACATAAGTACCTCGAAACAGTCTCAGCAGTATTGGAGGACGCGAAGCGAAACGACATTCTGCTCTACAATCCTGCCCATCGGGTGCGGGGTATTCGGGTGGAAAAGAAGGTGCAGCGCGTCCCCGCCGAATTCGAGATGCGCAAGCTGATGCAGTGCATTTTGCAGGAGCCGCTGCTCTACCGGGTGTTTTATCTGACCGCCATTACCACCGGGATGCGACGAGGCGAACTGTGTGCCCTGCGCTGGAACGATCTTCACGGTGGCGGGGTTGTGACGGTACAGCATTCCCGCAGTTCAGTGCTGGGACAGGGAATTGTGGAAAGTAGCACCAAAAACCACCGTGCCCGCACTGTGGTGATCCCGGAACTGGTGCATGATTACATGGGAGAACTGTTTCTGGAGCAAGCGCGAGCGGGACGTGTCATCCACCCGGATGACTATATCTTCTCCACCGTCGATGGACCGGTGCACCCGGATTCCTTTACCAGACGGCTTCGCAGGATCTATCAGAAAAACGACTTTCCACCGGATTATCATCTGCATACCCTGCGGCATTTCTTCGCCACCTATCTGTTGCAAAACAATACCAGCAAGCAGGTGGCAGCGGAGCTGCTGGGCCATGCAGATACCCGCTTCCTGGAACGCACCTATTGCCATCCCCAGCTGGAGAGCAAGCAACGGGCTGCGTCTGTGTTGGCAGAGTGGATTCAGCCAGCGGAGGACGAAGCATGGGAACGTGAGCAGAAACAAATGAATACGGAGTCTGCCGGATGAACAGCAGGGGCGACGGGTGACCGCCGCCCCTGCTGCTGGTGATATTAGGGTAAGTATGGTACCCAATTCCTGATAAAGTCGCCTGAGAAATAAAGTTGACATAATGCACCCATTGGGTGTATTGTGTTGGTGGAGGGAAAGATATGAATATACGAGAGATGAGAACACAGCTGGGAGATACGCAAAGTGAATTTGCAGCACGATACAACATTCCGTTTCGCACGATACAAAATTGGGAAGCAGAAGTGCGTAAGCCACCAGAATATATTGTGACTCTGTTGGCGGATCGTATACAGGCAGACCTTGTCAATCGAAAGACAAATGTGCTTCCGAAGTACGATCCCCAAAAAGTAGATCTGCCCAAAAGGAGCGACTACGTGGGAGCGATCGCATGGCTGAAAGCGATCCGTGAATGTATTGGAGAATCCGTAGTTTTTGCATTGGATGAAGCGCTTATGTGTCAGGGGAACTTCGGGGGACACAGCGAAGAATACATCATATGGGTATATGGGAGTGATTCGCTTGCCCGATTTAACGGCGTGGTGGTTCTTGGCAACCATGTGTGCTCCTGCAATGTAAAGGAGAAGAACGGATTGTTGTATACAGACTTCAACCGAACCATTGCTGATGCCTTGGCCAACGAAGCAATATTGGATATGCAAGGAATTACGGAAGCGATCAGCCGGTATTATTATCGTAACGGAGAAAGCTTTGAGGGCTTATCGATTGTTCCCGAATATCAGGAGAAATTTGAACGATTAGCAGTAGAAGCGATAGAGTATTACGAAAATTAAGAGGGAATTGTATATGAACATAACAGCAGAAGAAAAATTGATGTACGAGGTAATGAGGGCAATATATGATAGCGGGATACCGATAAGCTTCAAGGGCTCAATGGTACTCAAAGCTTGTCTTGTGGAGGCCGGCTATTCTGAGGATACCCGCCATACAGTTGATATTGATGGGAACTGGAATACCGATTCGCCGCCGTCAGCAGAGCAAATGGTGGAGTCCCTACAGAGCGCTCTCCAAAAAGCTGGCATAGACTTGAATGTGAGCATATACAGAATGTATGGTGAAGGACGTTCTGCTGGATTTGAATTGCAAGAAAGCGCCACAGGCGAAATTCTGTTTACTATGGATATCGATGTAAATCGTTCGGAGCCGCCGACAAAAATATATGAAATGGAGGGGCTCCGTTTTTGTGGTGTTGCACCTTCGCAAATGATAGCAGATAAGGTATCGGCTATCTCTACAGATAAAGTATTTCGTCGAATAAAAGATGTTGTGGATCTGTATTATATTTCGAAGGTTTTCGATTTTGATCGAGAAGTCATCATTCAGACACTGAAGGATAGCGGTAAAGACTTGGATACCTTTAATGGTTTCCTTCATAGAAGCGAAGATTTGCGCCACTCTTATGAAAAGTTCCGTTTCGCGGGAGGTGTAAACAAACCGCCGTTTGAAGAGATATATTGTGCGGTAAAGTCGTATATTAAAGCAGTGTTGCCGCGTGAAAAGCGTAGGGATTTTGAACGCTAAAAAATCCTGCAAGAAGAAAACAGGGGCGACGGCTAACCGCCGCCCATGTTGCTATTGGTGGTATGGGGATAAATGTGGCACCCAATTCTTGTTGGGTTTGGTGATAGCTATGTGTCGCAGATGTCGGTATGCTTTGTTGTACCAAAACACACAAAGGAGTGGTCAACACATGGCAAGCATTCGAAAACGCGGCGAGAACAGCTATCTACTGGTAGTGTCCCGTGGGTATGATTACCAGGGAAATCGACTAAAGCCAGCTCAAAAGACTGTTCACCCACCTATGGGCCTGACACCGAAACAGAAAGAAAAATGGCTGAATGAGCAGGTAGTCCTCTATGAGCAGGAGGTGAAACACACCCCTGGCCAGCCGGTGGATCACAGTATGACCCTGGCCAAATACATCGAGATCTGGCTCGAGCAGGTGGCACCGAAAAAACTCGCTGCCAGTACGCTGACGCGTGATAAACAGGATATCCGCCGTATCCTGCCAGCACTTGGACACTATAAACTGACAGAGCTGAATAAGGAAATCTTCCGCGACTTCTACGATGCCATGCGCCAGGAGAAGAACGAAAACACTGGAAATGTACTGGCAGAGAAAACAGTGGAGGGGATTCATTCCTGCCTGTGCGGCATCCTGTCCGATGCGGTGGAGGCGGGTTATATTACTCACAACCCCGCATGGCGGGCCTACAAGAAGAAGGGTATCCCAAAAGAGCGCCCGGTGGCAGATGAGGAAACTGTACGGCAGCTTATAGCGGCGCTGGAAACCCAAAGCATGAAATATGAAGTGTACTACAAGCTCATCCTTGCCACCGGGATGCGCCGGGGCGAAGCATGCGGTCTGCGCTGGTCAGACATAGACTGGCGGCAGCGGGCACTTCACATTCAAAGAAACGTTGTCAAGCTGAGTCGACAACCCATTCTGGTCAAGGAACCTAAGACACGGGCAGGGGTGCGGGTAGTGTATTTGTCCAAAGATCTCTGCAAGCTACTGCACGCCTGGGAGAAGGAATGTCAATGGGAAAAAGAGCAGCAAGGCGCGGGTGCGCTCACACAGGATGACTACCTGTTCCGACAGCCTAATGGCGACCCTATGGTGCCCTGCACCTTCACCTTCCGGTTCAAGAAAATTCTCCGTGAAAACGGTCTGCCAGAAAATTTGAATGTGCACAGTTTGCGCCACACAAATGCCAGCATGCTCATCGCCCAAGGTGTGGATGTTCGAACGGTGGCGGGCCTGCTGGGTCACTCCCAGCCCAGCACCACGCTGGACATTTACAGCCATGCCTTTGACAAAAACAAGCGTCTTGCCGGACAGAAACTCAGCGAAGTGATGGGGCTGTGAGAAAAGCAGGGCGCGTGTCGCCGGTAAACAGCCTGTATCGCGCGGAATGAGGCGAAGGCGAGGAACGACACCATGGGAAGAAAACCTGCCCCAAACAGCGAATTTGGGGCGGGTTTGGAGGAGCCGAAAATCGACTGAAAGGCATACCTACGAAATCATATTCAATATGATTTGGTTTGTAACACAATGTGGTACAAACCAAAATCCATACAAAAAGACCGCTGCGTGAACACACAGCGGTCTTTTTGTGGTGCGCCCGACTGGATTCGAACCAGCGGCCTTCCGGGTCGGAGCCGAACGCTCTATCCAACTGAGCTACGGACGCACATCTATGAAAACCGTCCGAAGACGGGTTTCAACTATTCAGTTATAAGTGGTCAAATAGTAGTCAGGCTACTACAAAACCGAGGGATGCGATGTCGAAAAATGGCTTTGTTATGCGGTTTTTCGGCTGCGCCCGGTGGGGTGTCGCAGTAGTCGGAGCCGAACGCTCTATCCAACTGAGCTACGGACGCATTTAGTAAGTGCAACAGTTATATTAACATATTTTTTTACGTTTGAAAAGTCCCTTCTGCAAAGAAAAAAGAAAGCGTGTTTTGAACACGCTTTCTTTTTAAGTCTTTTTACATCTTTGATAAAATAGGATGAAGTGTCTTGCTCAAAATCCCTACGACTACAAAGCCTACCACGGCCTCTAACACGCCCTGCACACCGACAAAAAGAACTACGAACATCAGCGGGTTGGCAGCGCCGAGTGTTTGTACCATTCCCTGGATAAAATCGGTTTGGTAGAAAAACAGCACCAGAGCACTCATAAAGAATACGGTATTTAACACAGGGCCAGCCAAAGATGCGGCGCCGAAGGACAGCCAATGTCGGCTTCCAGTTTTGCTCTCCGCGGCAAAAACCCCTTTGAATACCAAACCGGCCAACCAGCCGGCCAGGATGCGGGTGGGCACACACACCAGAAAGGTAAAAACAGGATTGATTGAAAGCAGTACGTCGCCGAATCCGCTGACACTAAAGCAGGTGGCAAAGCTTGTCAAGCCAAAGATGCCTCCTAATATTGCACCGGCGGTAGGGCCCAGTAAAATAGCCCCTAAAGTAACCGGAACCATTAAAAAGGTGATTTCTAACGCAAATACGCGTAGATAACCAAGTGGTGTGTAGGCCATAACCAATTCGATGGCAGCCAACAGAGATAGCTGGACAAGATAACGGACATTTGTTTGCTTTTTCATTTTTTTCTCCTTACTGCCGTTCCGCCCAAAGCGGATACAGCGTAACCATATTTTATGTACACACCGCCTATGAAAAGCAGTGAGAACACCTCATTTAGCGTTTTTGCAGTACAGCCGATATAGACCATCCAAGACCAAATTTTCGTGATAATGGATGGGATGGTTGCAGTGGCGAAGAATCACTGGAGCGATTTCACCGGTAGCCACACAAAATAAATCATGACATTGCAAAGAGTCCGCAAAACGCTCTAACATGCCATCCAACATGCTGGCAGTCCCCAAAATGGCACCGGCCTGCATGCATGCCGTGGAATTGGTACCCAGCACACCACATTTGGGTGCTACCAGGTCAATTTGAGGAAGTTGAGCGGTTCGAGTGCTTAATGCATCCATTCCAGTGCGTACGCCTGGAAGGATAGTGCCGCCTCTCATCGCTCCCTTTTCATCCAGGGCAATCATCGTAGTAGCTGTGTCAAAAGAAATGATCACACAAGGATAAGAATACGCGGCAAGAACCTCTACAGCACAGCATACAAGTTCGCTTCCTAGCTGAGAAGGATCATCCATGCGGATGGAAAGTCCTGTTTTCAGTCCGGGTCCTACCGTATAAATTCTTCCCGAGTACAAGTGAGTCAGAGCGCGACGTATGCAGCTCAACAGCGAAGGAACCACACAGGAAAAAATGACACCCGAAATATCCGCAGGAGTTCGACCGTACAATGCTAGAACAGATTGCATTTGTACAGCATATTCATCAGAGGTTTTCGAAAGATTGGTGTGAAGGGAAGCGCAGAAAGTCTGCCGTCCTTTTTCGTACGCCCCTAAGAGAACGGAAGTGTTGCTCACATTGACGGTCAGAATCATACCCTCGCCTCCAATCCTTTATATATAGTAATATAGGAAAAAACAAAAAACAAGAGAATTTAAAAAAATGCAAAAAACACGTTGACAGAGGGAAGAAGATGTGGTAATATAACGAAGCTGTCCGGAGA
>NZ_CAUWGY010000078.1:0-11275 GCF_963558415.1 uncultured Ruthenibacterium sp.
TTCCCCGCCTGACATGGTTCATGGAGCCCCGTCGCACAGGGCCCGCCCTCTGTATACCGAACAGTACACACCTCGCCTGTCCAGTAACAAATCACATTATAATATAATCCTGTTCAAATTGCAAGAAAAAGCCTCACCTGATTTTTCAACTTATCAATCATGAATCACAACCGCCCGACTTCCAAGCGCTAAAAAAGAAGTCAAAAAATCTTCTTTATCCATAAGTCTTTCTCCATTAAGTGGATCGGACAATACGCACTTGCTTTCTCCCAAAGCGGTCAATACTACACAATGTACATTGGCCAGTGCACGAATTGTTTCTCCAGAACGCTCGTCAACCCATTCAAAGCTTCCTTCGCGTGGCTGCTCTCCATCAATCGTAATCCATACAATCACGGGAATTTCTTCCGATAAATATTGTCGCAGTCCCGCCTCGGTAACACCAGTAATATCATAAGCATAGTAGGAGCTGCCTTGTTCGCTTAAATATTGATTGGCTCCTTCCACCAAGGGCTCCGCAAAACAATAAAATCCTCTTCCGGTCGCAGGATCCCCTGGATATGCGTTCTCCGGATTTATTCCATATCGGACACCGTCCTGTTCCCAAAAATCTGCTCTTGGAATATATCCATAGGCCAAATCCAACTTGTCCACAGAATAACCATAATATTGAAGAACTGTAGCTAAGCTAGAAGCCTCGCAACCATTTGGCAATTCCGGTAACTGCATGACCGGTTCTACGCGCAAAGGATCTAAAATATATCCTTTTACTGTTAAGAAACGATTTGCACCAAAGGTAAGCGATACTGTTAAAAGCGCCAACAATAATATCCAGCGAAAATGTTTTATTTTTGCTTTGTTTTTCGTATGTTCACTGCTTTTTGAAATTTGAGAATGTGAAGTACAAGGCATTTCCGGACTCTGCAAAACCGTTGTCATGTGTTTCCCCCCGTTTCTTAAACACATTTTATCGCTACTTTGTCTCCACAATGTATCTGAAACCCTCAATTTTTCAAAAACAAAAGCGGCAGTTTAAAAAACTGCCGCTTTAAATAACTTCTAAAAATTAGCGGATAATCTCACCGCTGTTGGGGCCGCCAGCCGCATTGCTCTCATCCGTATCAATGTGCATAGCTGTTGCAAATTTATCGCTAACACGGATCACAACATCATCAAACACAACTTTACGTCCTTCATTGCCCGTAGCAACCTTGACAATTTCTTTATCCTTTACACCGGCTTTTTCCGCATCTTCCGGAGTCATGTGGATATGACGTTTTGCTGCAATCACGCCTTCCTGAATCTCCACTTCACCAGCAGGTCCCACCAATTTGCAGCCAGCAGAACCAGCAATGTCACCGGACTCACGCACAGGAGCCACAATGCCAATCGAACGTGCATCCGTCAAGCTCAGTTCAACCTGTGTGGCAGAACGAACCGGTCCCAAAATGGACACATTCGGCAAAGATTTTTTGGGTCCAACCACTGTTACGCGTTCATTGGAAGCATACTGCCCCGGCTGAGACAGCTCTTTCTTAACTGTTAATTCATATCCAGCACCAAACAACGCCTCCAAATCCTCTTTGGTTACATGAACATGGCGCGCAGAAGTTTCAACTAAAATTTTCATATACATACATCCTCCTTTGTGGTTCATCTTTATTTTAGCAACCTGTGTTTCAAACTGCAAGGGTAATATGCTATAATTTAAAAAAGAGAAGATAGAAAAGGATGGTTCCATGGATTTCGAAACACTTCAAAAAACATGTCTTGCTTGCCGCAAATGCGGACTTTGTGAAACGCGCACTCACGTTGTTTTTGGGACTGGGAATCCACAGGCCGAGGTCATGTTCATCGGAGAGGGACCCGGTCAACACGAGGACGAGCAAGGACTTCCCTTTGTAGGGAGGTCTGGCCAATTATTGGACCAGTATCTCAGTGCTATCCATTTGGATCGTAAGAAGAATATTTTTATCACGAATATCGTAAAATGTCGTCCTCCCCAAAACCGGGACCCTTTGCCCAATGAGTGGGACGCTTGTATTCCATATTTACGCGAACAATTTCGTATCATTCGCCCCAAAATTGTAGTATGTCTGGGAAGAATTGCCGCACAACGTATTATTCGGCCCGATTTCAGTGTAATGAAAGAACACGGCACCTGGGTAAAAAAAGGAGAAACATATTTTACCGCTACGCTGCATCCTGCTGCACTTCTACGTAGCCCTGGCAATAAGCCCTTAGCGTTTGCCGATTTTGTGGCCATTCGAGAGAAAATCCAAGAGATATGTACTCACACTTATTCTGAAAATTCATTATAAATTCATATTTTTTGTAGCAAACTTTTTGTTTCCACATAAGATGGAACAAAAGGGGTGGTTGCTATATGCCGGGAAAAGCGCTTGATTTTTTTCTGGGATCTCTTTCTCCCACTGGTTTCCACAATTACTTCAAAAATGCGTACCCACAGTTGGAACAAGGGACGGTTCTTCTGCTCAAATCTGGTCCGGGCTGTGGAAAGTCCAGACTTCTCTCACAAATCAGCCAAAAATTACTCAACAGCGGCGAAACGATCGAGCGCATTCACTGTTCTGCCGATCCGTCTTGTCTAGATGGCATTCTATGTCCACATCTACACTTTGCCGCATTCGACGCAACGGGGCCCCACAATTTGGAACCGGATTATCCCCTTGCCTTTGAACGAATTGTACCCTTCTACTCATTTTTAGATTCGAACATTCTTTCCAAGCAGCGAGCACGGATTGCAGAACTTTCTGATACAAATCGACATGCTTCAGAACGTGCCGCCCGCTATCTTTCAGCCGCGGCCTGTCTTTTAAAGGATACTGAACGCTCTGCGCTTTGTTGTACGGACGTTGAAAAGGTTCAACGCTTTGCACGCACACTCTCCCATCGCTATTTTCCTCATCCGGGCCAGGGGGCCCAAGAAGACATTCGTTTACTGAGTGCCATCACACCGAACGGAATCGTCTTTTTTGATCAAACCATTTCAAAATTAGCCAAAAACATCATCGTCCTAGACGATCCCTACGGAGCGGTCGGAAGAATCTTAATGAAAGAATTGCGTAAAAATGCTTTGGAGTTGAAACACTCTGTTATCACCTGTCATTGCCCATTGGATCCGCCTGACAAAATTGACCATATCATTCTTCCCAAGCAACAAGTGGCTTTCGTTCTTTCTTCTTCATATTTTCCACTTCAGTTCACAGAGCAAAGAACCATACATGCCACACGCTTCATGAATCATGAGGGACTTGTCGCACGAAAAAAGAGAATTCGCTTCAATCAAAAGGCGTCCCGCGATCTTCTCGCGCAAGCAACCAAACTTTATAAAGAAGCAGAACAGGCTCGAACCTCGTTAAAGGATTGTTATGGATTTGCTTGTCGGGAAAAAGAACAAAAACAAGAGCTTTCTCGTTTAGAAGATGCTATTTTGTCTTCCTTATAATACCAAAAGACCTGTGAGAATATCTCACAGGTCTTTTTATTATCCATTTGTTGTCTGCACAATGCTAAATCCGGCTTTTGTCAATTCTTGTTTAATCTGCTCTACCTGAGCGTGGTCTCTTGTCTCCATACCAATATGCAGATAACAACTGGTGATTCTCATATTGGTATCCGCCTGGCTATAATGTACGCTGACTACATTTCCGCCACACCGACTAATAACCTCGCTAACTCCCTGAAGTTGTCCTGGTTTGTCCTCTAGCGCAATGGTCAATGTGCTGGAACGGCCAGCCATCATCAAGCCACGGGCAATTACTCGGCTAAGGATATTCACATCAATGTTGCCACCACTTAAAAGGCAAACTGTTTTTTTGCCTTTGATATCTACTTTATTATACATTGCCGCCGCAACAGCTACGGCACCCGCGCCCTCTGCAATCAACTTTTGTCTTTCAATCAATGCCAAAACTGCGGCCGCCGCCTCATCATCCGTCACTGTGACAATTCCATCCACATATTCATTGACCAGCTCATAAGTCAAATCGCCAGGATGCTTAACCGCAATTCCATCAGCAAAAGTCGACACACTATCCAACGTCAGCATTTTATGCTGCTCTAAGGAATCCTTCATACTGGGTGCACCAGCAGACTGCACTCCATACACTTTGCATTCCGGACGCAAATGTTTGATTGCATAGGCTACACCACTGACCAGTCCGCCACCGCCTACAGGGACCAAGACTACATCCACATCAGGCAGTTGATCTAAGATTTCTAAACCGACCGTTCCTTGTCCAGCAATCACTTCGTCATCATCAAAAGGATGAATAAAAGTATACCCTTTTTCTTTCTGCAATTTGCAGGCATATTCATAAGCCTCATCATAGGCTCCTTTTACTAGACACACGGTAGCTCCATAAGATTTGGTCGCCTCCACCTTGCTAATAGGCGCTCCATCCGGCATACAAATCGTACATGGAATATGATTCTCTTTGGCAGCTAAGGCCACTCCCTGAGCGTGATTGCCTGCACTGGACGCAATAACTCCTTTATTCCTTTCTTCCTCACTCAACTGGCTAATTTTATAATAAGCACCACGCACCTTAAAACTGCCTGTTACCTGTAAATTTTCAGTTTTCAAAAAGATATTGCTTTCCGTATTTAGCAGCGGAGCAGCAATCATATCCGTTTTTCGTGCAATTTTCTTTAAAACATAAGCGGCATGATAAATCTTGTCCAGCGTCAGCATCTTCCCACTCCCAGTATACATATTAGGTAATATTCTATCACTTTGACTCCGGTTTGCCAAGTAAAAACATTGCGGACTCCCTGGTTTTTGCTGTATACTAAAAAAAACGAACCGAAAAGAGGACCATCATGACACATGATATGCTACGTATAAAACTACATAGTCTTGTGATTTTTCGAGACCTTCTCAAAAATCCAGTTCTTGAAAAGTTGGACATTCTTCTCAAGGCCCCCACAGACGACATTTTTGCACTTTCCAGCGCATATGGTGCATTTGCGGCCGAACTGTTTCGCCATACAACCAACTGGAGTCAATTTTTGCTAGACGCCGTTTTGGAAGACGAAAACATCTACGTTCAATCTTTGTGCCGTACTCACTTGACTGATCCCGCAATGGAGGAATGTCTTTCGAAAGAACTTTCTTTTTTGCAGCAACTCTCTCTCTTGTCCCCCGAAATGATTGAACTTTCGGATCGTCCGGCTCTTTGGTACACACAATCGATTGATTTTGAAAAAACGTATCGTCAGCGTCTTCAAGAACTTCCTAAACGCGGATATGGAATTTTTGCACGTTATCATGTTTTCACCGTACACAATGGTGAATTGGTACCGGTGCGCCATCCCGATCCTCAATCGCTGGATGAACTATCCGGTTATGAAGAAGAACGCGGAAAAGTAATTGCCAATACACAGGCTCTGTTAGCCGGAAAACCTGCTAGCAACGTTCTTTTATATGGGGATGCTGGCACAGGAAAAAGCAGTACGGTCAAAGCCATTGCCAATGCGTTTGCTTCAGATGGGCTGCGTTTAATTGAAGTAAAAAAGGCACAGCTTTACCAAATTCCGGATATTGTAGAACGCTTGAGCTACAATCCTCTAAAATTTATTCTTTTTATTGACGATTTGAGTTTTTCTTCCAATGACAATGATTTCTCGGCTTTAAAGGCCATTCTTGAAGGAAGCGTTTCCAGTAGAGGAAAAAATCTAGCCATCTATGCAACTTCCAATCGGCGGCACCTAATCAAAGAAAGCTTTGCCGACAGAGATGGGGATGAAATTCATTTGGCAGATACTATGCAGGAACTTCTCAGCTTATCGGCCCGGTTCGGATTGACCGTTACCTTCTCTCGGCCTGACAAGACATTGTACGCTCACATTGTGGAAAATCTTGCTGTGCTCTATGACATTGAGCTTCCCTTGGATGTGCTGATGACAAAAGCAGAAGCTTTTGCGTTACGCGCCGGCGGAAGAAGCCCCCGTACCGCCAAACAATTTATTGAACAGCTCAAAGCACAGGCTGCCGATCAATAAAAAAGAACCGCTGGATTTCCAGCGGTTCTTTTTTATATTATTTGTGCAGCCAGCTCATCATTTTGCGCAGTTCAGCGCCAACCTTCTCTACCGGATGTTCTGCCTCACGACGACGCGTTGCGAGGAACTTTGCCTTGCGGCCGCCCGCAGGGCTCATCTCCTGCATGAACTCGCTAGCAAATGTACCATCCTGAATCTCTGACAAAACCTTCTTCATCTCTTTGCGGGTCTCTTCAGTGATCAAGCGTTTGCCTGTGCGATAGTCGCCATATTCGGCCGTATTGGAAATCGAATACCGCATTTTTCCGAAACCACCCTCGTTGATCAAATCAACGATCAGCTTCATTTCATGAATGCATTCAAAATATGCCATCTCGGGCTCATAGCCCGCTTCCACCAATGTATCAAATCCCGCATGCATCAATTCACACACGCCACCGCACAGAACCGCCTGCTCACCGAACAAATCGGTCTCGGTTTCTTCGCGGAAGCTGGTTTCCAAAATACCTGCACGGCCAGCACCGATTCCACATGCATAAGCCAGAGCAATGTCCTTTGCTTTTCCAGAATAATCCTGATATACCGCAATCAAGCTAGGAACACCTTTTCCCTCTACATACTGGCTGCGAACCGTGTGGCCAGGACCTTTCGGAGCTACCATGATCACATCCAGATTTTTTGCCGGCTGAACGAAATTAAAATGGATATTGAAACCATGGGCAAACATCAGAACATTGCCTTCCTCCATATAAGGAGCCACCTGTTTATTATAGATGTCCGCAGCCAATTCATCCGGAACGAGCATCATTACAACGTCGCCCGCTTTTGCGGCTTCTTCAATTTCCATGACTTTAAAATTGTCATGACTTTCCGCAAATTTAGCCGCTTTCTCCCAATGACCGCTGCCTTTTCGCAAACCGACCACAACGTTTACACCGCTCTCGGCCAAGTTCATCGAATGAGCATGTCCCTGGCTGCCGAAACCAATCACGGCAACCGTTTTTCCATCCAGTAAGCCCAGATTGCAGTCGCTGTCATAGTACTTTTTGATCATAATGCATTACTCCTCTATAAATTATATTTTTTTTACCAAAGGGCATGGTTTTCCATGCCTGAAGATACTTATTTGACACTGGGATGTTCTTGAATTCCGCCACGTTCCAGCGCAGTTACACCTGTACGGCACATTTCCAGGATTTTATACGGAGAGAGTACATCTAAAAATCCATCAATTTTATCTGGCTCTCCTGTCAACTCCATTACCATACTCTCACGAGATAAGTCAATAATTTTGGCTTTATAAATTTCTGCGATTTCTCGAATTTCACTTCGCTTTTTTTCATCGGCCTCAACTTTCACTAGCAAAAGTTCACGGAACAAACTGTGGGATGGATCCAATGAAAAAATCTTCTGTGTTTCTTCAAGACGAGCCGTCTGCTTAATAATCTGTTCCAGCACCTTCGCGTCATCATGAACCACAATTGTGATACGAGACGTTTTCGGATCGTCTGTTGTTGAAACCGTTAGGCTATCAATATTGAATCCACGGCGGCCAAATAAAGAAGCAACACGCGTCAAAACACCAGAATGGTTATCAACCAAAATGCTCAATACTTCCTTTTGCATCTTTCCGCCTCCTCAATCCATAATCATATCTTCAATGGTTCCCCCTGCCGGAATCATTGGAAGCACTTTTTCATCCTTATCGATCACACATTCAATCCAAACCGGCCCTTTGCTTTTAAGTGCCTGTTCAAAAGCCGCAGAAAATTCTTCAACACTTTCACAATGATAACCCTTTGCGCCAAACCCTTCCGCCAACTTTACATAATTGGTTTTTCGATGTGGATCTGTACTTGAATAACGCTTATCATAAAATGCTGTCTGCCATTGACGAACCATACCCAAAACCGTATTGTTAAAAATAACAGTAATGATGGGAAGCTCGTAGCTGACCGCTGTGCAAGCTTCATTCAAATTCATATGGAAAGAGCCATCTCCTGTTAAATGAATGACCGGTCGATCTCCAACCGCCAACTTGGCTCCAATCGCAGCACCATATCCAAATCCCATAGTGCCAAGGCCACCACTGGTCAAAAAACTGCGGGGACGAACATGGCGGATATACTGTGCTGCCCACATTTGATGCTGTCCTACATCTGTAACATAAACCGCGTCCGGACCTGCCAGCTCACAAATCTTACCAATAAGCTGATGCGGCATGATTCTGGTATCGCTGTTTTTGGGATGATAATCTTGTGCTTGCCAAGACTGAACAATTGCCATCCAATCCGGATGCTTTGCAGATTTTACCAATGGCAAAAGTGCCTGCAAAACTTGTTTTACATCTCCAATCAAGCTGTAATTCACATCTACATTTTTATTGATTTCGCTTGGATCGATGTCAATTTGCAAAATCTTCGCCTTTTTCGCAAACTGTCCCGGATTCAAAGCTACACGATCTGAAAATCGTGTCCCGATTGCCAAGACCAAATCCGCCTCATTGACTGCCCAGTTAGTAGTCCGGTTTCCGTGCATTCCTAAGAGGCCAAGATTCAATGGATCGCCATAACTTAACACCCCAGCGGCCATAATGGTATATGCCGCAGGAATTTCTGCCTTTTGCGCCAAAGCCAGAAGCTCTTCTCCTGCCTGTGAGGCGGATACACCACCACCAAAATAAATAATAGGTCTTTGAGACGAGTTGATCATTTCGGCTGCATGTTCCAAAGCTTCTTTTTCAATAGATGTATTATATACAGGCACCTGCGGTTTTTGTGGATAAAATTCCGCCTTGGCTGAAGTAACATCTTTAGGAATATCCACTAACACGGGGCCTTTTCTGCCTGTCTGTGCAATGCGGAATGCATCGCGTAAAATATCCGCCAACTCTTCAACCTTTCGGACCACAAAATTGTGCTTAGTAATTGGCATCGTGATTCCTGTAATATAGACCTCTTGAAAACTATCCTTTCCAATCAGCGAAGTTCCTACGTTACCAGTAATTGCTACCATTGGAATGCTATCCATATAAGCCGTTGCAATTCCTGTCACAAGATTCGTTGCGCCCGGTCCGCTGGTCGCCAGCACTACACCTGTTTTCCCTGTAGCACGTGCATACCCATCTGCAGCATGAGCAGCTCCTTGCTCATGTGCTGTCATCACATGATGGATCTTATCTCTATAATTGTAAAGAGCGTCGTAAAGATTCAGCACAGCGCCGCCTGGATACCCAAACAGCGTATCTACGCCTTGTTCCACCAAAACTTCTGCAAAAATATCCGCGCCTGTCATCAACATTCAGATACGCCCCCTTCTTACAAAATAAAAAAGCCCATGTCTCCTCACATTCAGAGACAAAGGCTAAAAAGCACTCTGCGGTACCACTCTGCTTGCCACTGATCAACAGTAGCCGCTCAACGCGCCTGATGACAGACGCGCTTACCTGATAACGGTGGTTTCCGTCCTTCCCTACTAGCACATAGCTTTCGACAAGGCTGCTATGGAACGAGATTCACATGGACTGTACACCGCACTCACACCACCGGCGGCTCTCTTTCGTACAGCGGAACATGCTACTGCTTTCCGTCACTGCATTTTGTGTTATTGTTCTACATTATAACGAAACAGTGTTCACTTGTCAAACATTTTTTGATAAAAACTTCTCTTGCCGCATCGATTGCTCCATGGTATTCTAAAAAGGGTCGTGGATTCGGTTATACTTTGGTTTATGGAGATAAATAATGGATGCAATCAAACTTTCTGTACGAAATCTTGTAGAATTTGTGCTTCGGTGCGGAAGCATCGATAGTCGGTTCTCCGGTTTTGACCGCGCCAACGAAGGCAGCCGCATTCACAGAAAACTTCAAAAATCTGCTGGTGAAAATTATCATTCCGAAGTTTTCTTTCGTTCACTCCGCCAAGTCGACGGTAAAAGCTATTTACTCGAAGGCCGTGCAGACGGTGTGATTGAGGAAAATGGGAACTATATTATTGATGAAATAAAAACGACTACGGTACCTACGGAATTTCTTACCGAGGACTTCAATCCCATGCATTGGGCGCAGGCCAAATGTTACGCTACTTTTTTATGCGAAGAAAAAGAACTTGAAAATGTCGTGATACAGCTTACTTATTATCAGGTGGACACGGAAGAAATTATTCGATACCAAAAGACGTTTTCCCGTTCACAGCTTCAACAATTTCTTACGCAGACCCTTCGTCTTTATGCGCCGTGGGCCGAATTAGAGACTACCTGGCGTCAAGTTCGAAATAATAGTTTGCGTTCTTTGACATTTCCCTTTTCGGATTATCGTCCTGGACAATATCGTCTTGCTCGTGCAGTTTATCTTACAATTTGCGAAAAAGGTCGTTTGTTTGCTTGTGCTCCCACCGGAATTGGAAAAACCATATCTACTCTATTTCCCGCCTTAAAAGCACTGGGCGAAGAACAAGGAGAGCGCATTTTTTATCTGACTGCTAAAACCATTACAAGGCAAGCAGCAGAAGAAGCTCTCTCCAAAATGCGCTCTCACAGTTGTAATACGCTTCGATTGAAAACGCTCACCCTGACCGCGAAAGAGAAAATATGTCCCATGGAGCATACGGAATGCACCCCGGAAGCATGCCCATTTGCCCAAGGATATTATGACCGAATCAATGACGCTTTGTATCAATTTTTGACACAAACCGATGAATTCACACGGGATTCCATTTTGTCGTTTGCTGAACAGTACAAGCTTTGTCCGTTTGAACTGTCTTTAGATCTTTCCAACTGGTGTGATTGCATCATTTGTGACTACAACTATTTGTTTGATCCTGTTGTCAGTTTGAAGCGATTTTTTAGCGATGGCGGTGATTTCATCTTTCTTGTAGATGAAGCACATAATCTGGTTGATCGATCAAGAAATATGTATTCCGCACGATTATGCAAAACAGATTTTTCTAAGGCCAAAAAAATGTTGGGAAAAGAAGCTAGCAAACTAAAAAAGGCGCTTCTCAAAATCAATCGGGCATGGCTGGCCTTACGTCAGGAACTTTTAGACCAGAAGGAACGCACACTTCTTTTCCCTGACGGAAAAAAAGAGTTTGCACATATTCTCCCTTCCTTTTCCTCCGCCGCTGAAGAATGGTTGAAGGACCATCGCACCGGAGAGGGCCATGACACGATTCTACAACTTTACTTTGACGTCAAATTCTTTCTTAAAATCTGGGATCTTTACGACGAACATTTTACAACGTTACTTTC
>NZ_CAUWGY010000079.1:0-11267 GCF_963558415.1 uncultured Ruthenibacterium sp.
GATTACCGTTGTCGAGCCATACTGAGCAACGCGCGGGATGTCTTGTCCATAATTCATATGCACATGCCCGTGTACAAAAAAGGAAGGGCGGTAACGATCCATTAAGTCATTGAAGGTTTGAAAACCACGATGAGCCATATCCGTACCATCGTTCATCCCTTGAGCCGGAGCATGTGTAAGCAAGATATCAAAGCCTTTGTTGCGCCACAGCGCATATTTCATGCGCGCCGCCCGAAGCTTCATCTCCCGTTCTGAATATTGAAAATGTCCCGGACGGTAGCGCATGGAACCACCCAACCCCAAAATGCGCACACCACAATAACTGTAAATCTTATCTTCAACACAAATACAGCCACAAGCATCAGGTGGATTTCTTTTATAGGGTTCATCGTGATTGCCGTGTACATAGAGAATGGGGGCATGCGTAAAGGTGGCGAGAAATTCCAAATATTGGGCCTTGAGATCCCCACAGGAGAGAATGAGGTCTATATCTTTCAGTTTTTCCGGCTGAAAAAAGTCCCAAAGATATTTTGACTCTTCGTCTGCAATCGCCAATATCCTCATTTTTCAGCCTCCCCCTCTTTGGCTACTCCTTGAAGATGGACCATGGGTCTGGCCGCCTCGATGAGTTCATCAAACTCCGGAATGCGTCCTTCTACGTTGTCCACCAACCAGTCCATACCAATAATCTCTTCCGGCGCAAAATGGGCGCCTTCTTTTAAACGTACGATCCCGTTCTGGTCCACAATATTACCGGAAAACGGCTCAAACTCACTGGAGCAAATTGCTTTTCGCAAAAGTTCCACTAAGCGGGCAGTCCCCTCAGGAAGACTGCGGGAAACAATAACTTCCACAACACCAGCCGACATTCCCCACCAATAGTTGATCGCTCTGGTGCCGGACACATCACCATCCTCTTTCCAGCGTCCGTCAAAAATACTTTGAATAATCTTGATGTAAAATTCACCCCAATGCCAAAAAGGCATCGCAAGATACTGTTCCTGTCCATCATCTGCAATGCGATAAAGACCAAATTCCCGAGGAGAATCGCTGTCCGGTGCACGCAAATCAATGTTTGAAATCACGCGCACATTCTTTTCACGAAAAGCCTTATCCACATCGCAATCTTTTACCGCAGTCCACTCCAGATGTACTCTGGCACGAGGATTGGTCATTTTGGCTCCCAGTGCAAACGCATTGACTCCTGCGGTCATCCCAAAGGTCGGATAGGTTGCCACATAGCCGATTTTGTTGTCATCGGCAATGGCACCTGCAATAGCTCCCAAAAGGAATTTGGCTTCGTGAATACGACCATAGTAAGTGCGCACATCCGGATGTGTCATATTCAAAGAACAGTTCAAAAACTTTACGTGGGGATATTTTACCGCGGCTTTGAGACTATCCGCCATCAATTTGGGAGTGGTCGTAAACACCACGTCGCAGCCAGCCTTCACTGCTTGTTCCAGCTTGTTCTGCGCGTCTTCACCCATCTGAACGTCGTTAAAACTCAGAGTTTTGACACGGTCCCCAAAAGTTTCTTCCAACTGATTTCTTCCAAATTCATGTGCATAAGTCCAGGCAGAAGTAGCCGGTGTTTTTTCATTCAAAAATGCCACTTTTAAATGAGACGGTCCCACTGGCAGAATTCTTGTCAACAGGCCGCGCGATTGTTCCGGCGCAGGCGACATAGACAATTCCAGTGCCTCGCGTTCTGTCAACACCAATACTTCCTTCCAGATGCGAGACAAATCCTGTGCCATTTCCTGAGTCGTCTTTTGTTTCATTGCCTCGTATCCGTATACATCTATATAGGCCAACATTGCATCGCTGTCCGTAATCGACAGTTTTGCACCGCCTACCGCTTGGAAAGCCGGCGCAAAGCGAAGATAAACCGATGCCAAATCTCGGCGCTCATTCTCCGTCCATGGACGATCCACTGGTCCTGTGGCTTCCAAAAGGCGGGTAAATCTCCCCTCCTCGGTAAACCAAAAATAATTGAGCCGCGTGCGATCGTAAAAAGTCATGAACTCGTAGTAAATGCGATTTTCTTTGCTTTCCGTAGGGACGGGAACAATGCGCGTTACATTGGCCGAAATACTGGTTGCACCCAGATATTTGAGCACACTGACTCTTTTGTTGCCCTCCTGCACGTAAAAGCGATTCATAAATTCATAGACTTTGATAGGATCTCGAATTCCTTCGTTCATCTGGATGCCAAACAATGTCATCCACTTGCGGGCAAATTCGCTATCTTCCTTTAAAAGAGGCATAAAAGAATGAGAAAAGGCTGCTCTTCTTCCCTTTGCCTTGGTGCCTGCAACGCGGTCCGCCGGAATCTCCACCACTCCAATAGGCTGCTCGTATTCCACATCCACCTGTTTCAGAATATCATCTAATACCTGAAGATAAGGATAAATCCCCTGGCTGACGCATTCCCGATAATTTCGCTGCCCCATTTTTACAGCTTTGCGATAATCTTCCAGATAATACAAAATAAATCCCTCGCTTTCATGTGCAAACTCATCGGAAAAGAAAACTCAGGCCCCAATCAGAGATAACGTTGTACTCACGGCACATACTCCCACCAACGCTATTAGCCCCAGCCGAAAACGCTTAGGCGCATCGCTAAGTGTCTGCCACACACACAAAGTTACGAAAAGGCACCCCATCAAGAAAAAGAATGCCGTACGGTCGCCGGACTGCCATACGGTTGGCGAAAAACCAAGCATCGCACGCGATGCAAATCCACCACACAATACTACCCCTGCCATCCAAGCCTGAACGGTATGTCCCAACGCCAGATACAAATCAATTATGCACACCGCAAACACTGCACATAACAATAAGAACGGCAAATAGCGCTTCAGGCTCCAGGCCGTCACCACCGTAACAGTGCCTTTATCAGTCAAACCATTGACAAAAAAAGACAACTTGGGAATCATCTGCGTCAATGGCTGATCTAAAACTCCCAATAAAAAAACACAAGTAACGGGAAAAAGTCCAAGCAAACGGTATATCCATGTGCGATATTTCGACCACACGCCGAAAAACAGCGCCGCACACAATACAAAAAAGACCAGTTCTCGATGGTATACTACGCCAGACAATGCATTTGAAATTCCAAGTTCTGCATTTTGGAAAAAATTACGCATTCCAAAATCGATAAACCAGCTTGTGGTTTCTCCTGCAGCGCGGGCAGCCGTTCCCGGGCAAGTGATTGCATATATCGCATTGGCTACGCAGACGCCCAAATGCGCCCATATGATTCCGTGAGGACGAGAACGCACCGCCACATGCCAAAGCAACAGCCCGACCAAACATATGGCCACCATGACCATAATTTGTTCCATATTGGTCGCATAAAGCATTAAGAGCAAAGAACCTGCCCATTGCCACGCGGGCACCGATTTTCCACGCACACCAGCAGCAATCGACTGTGCTGCGGCCAAAGCCGCCGTCAAAGGCCACACAAATACCAGTGTCGTGCAAATCCACCCAGCACTGGAGAGCTGCGCCCAGTCATAACACAGCACCAATCCGACAGCCATCCAGCTTGCCCGAGGGGATCGTTCCGCCTGAATGAGCCGCGCCGCCAACCACACAGACAAAGTGATCAATATCGGGTCTACCAGGCGCCAAATCCAAGTGGGCCAAGATTCCACAATGCACAGAACGGCCTCCACAAGTGTACGGGCTGACCAAGTGGAATAATGCCAAAGAGAAAAATCCCACAAAGAATACATTTCCAGCATTCCTGCATACATCGGGTCATCACCGGTACCCAGCGTCCACTGCAAATGCAAAATAAACATAACAGCCCACAATGTCAACCACGGCGCTCTGGCATCCTGCAAAATTCGTTTTGCTTTCATTCTATTACCTCCGCGCTGCAACCAGTGCGCACCAACGCATTGTGACCGTCATTGCGGTAGGCGATGCAGATTTCGTATTCTTCCGTCGGATGCGCCAGATGTGAAAGTTTCACCCGTGCGGCAAAACCACCGTATTCTGCCAATGGTAAATTTGTAGCCTGTCGAGCCGCTTCGCTTTTTTGCATCTGGGTAGGAAGCAAAAGATAACTTTCATCTCCGGCATGGTATAATATCACCCGAGTATCCACAGACTCAAAGCGTTCTCCTTCTACAGCCGCATATCCGTCAACACACAAAAGACCGTCCTGAGAAGTACACTCTACATCAAACAAAAAGCCCGATGGCATATCTTCCGTGTAATCAGATGGGTCCACCACCTTCGGAGTTCGCAGTCCAGCGGACCAGAGCAGCGTGAATCCCAACACACCGCATACCGCCAAAACGCACAAAAAAATAACCACCCGCTTTTGCGCGGGGATGAACTGCTGCATATAAAACCTCCTGTGCGGCATTGCCGCATTCCGATTCTATTGTCCAATGTTCCCCGCTGTTTGTCAAGGAAAAGGGGTTGCAAATCTTGTCTGTCGCTTTATAATGAGTAGCAGTAAGATATTTTAAACAGGAGGAATGTTTGATGCGCCCTATGCGCCGTGTGGACCGCCAAACGTCCCAAGAGGACGCGATCCGTATTTTACAGGAAAGTGAAACCGGTTTTCTGGCCACAGTCAACGAGGATGGAAGTCCCTACTGTGTGCCGATGGCTTTTGTATATCTGGACGGTGCGCTGTATTTTCACTGCGCACGCGCCGGGCAAAAGCTGGACAACGTGCAGCGGGACGCCCGAGCCTGCTTCACCTGTGTTCTGCACAGTGCGACTGCCCCGGCTGAATACACCATTTATTTTGCCAGTTGCGTAGCTGAGGGAACGGTGCATGTGGTAGAAGACGAAGCCGAACGTCTGCGCGCCAAACGAGCATTGACAGAAAAATACTGTCCGGATCATCTGGACTGCCCAGCCTATGATCGAATGATGCGCGGTATGCCGGCCATTGTGATCCTGCGTATGGATATCACCGACTTGTGCGGCAAGGCCAACAAAGGACAGTTGCATCATGTGAAAGTACCCGGTGTGGAATAACCGCTTTCTCTTTTATAAAAATATAAAAAGGCCTCCGATTTAAAATCGGAGGCCTTTTTGATTTTTAATACTGCCAAGAGTTAAACTCGAAAGCGTTGGGTGCTTTCTCACCCTTGTCTTCGCTTTCCAAAAGCTCTTTGTACTTTTCGTAGATTTCTGCGGCGCCCTCGGTTTCATAGTAGGGCTCCACACGGCTGGCCTCTGTCAAGAAATGATACACATCTCGGCCCATAGCACGGCCCCGGCGGGTATGCATGTCCAAAGCGTAATCGGGTACCTCAAATTTCTTTCCGACCTCAAAGTCATGAATCAACAGATTCTTCACATGGTCGCTGGACCGCTCCTTCTTCTGACGGCACAGATAACGGATGGCATGCACAAAGAACATGGGACGGTCGCCGTCGTTATAGGGGAACTCTTGACGCATTTTAAACAAAGTATAAATCAACTCTGGAGCCTCGGGATTTCCGAAACCGATATCCTCCACGCTGATGCACAAAAGCCGACGCCACAGCTTTTCCTCAAATTGAGGACTGGTGATGTACATCTCGTAAGCAGCATTCAGAGCATCCTCCTCTTTGCCACGACGAATGGCTTTCTGCAACATTGCCACCATCTCGTCACCAGCATAACCATTGCGGGTCGTGATCTCGGACCAAGGATCATAAGACATAAACTCGCTCATACAAAAACCTCCTGAAAATCAGTCATTCGGCACATACAGGGCCACCGGAAATCCGGCAGCCCTCCTGCGCTTTCGTTATTCTTTTGTAGCGCCTGCACTCAGGCCTTCGGTAATCTGCTTGTGGAAAATCAAATACAGAACCACCGTGGGAATCAACACCACGATGATGGCCGCGGCCAGCGTGGGCCAAGAACCCTGCTGTGCACCGGCATAGTTCATCAAAAAGGTGGTCAGGGTTTTCAATTTTGTCTTGGGCATGTACAAATAAGGTACGTACATGTCGTTGACAATGTTCACGATTTTGATAATGATCACCGTAGCAGTGGCCGGCATCAAAAGCGGGAAAATGATGCGGTAGAAAATACGGAAGTATCCGCATCCGTCGATCAAGGCGCTTTCGTCCAGCGCTTTGGGGATTTTGCTGACGAACTGCATATACAGATACAGTTGCATCAAATCCGACGCGACATAAATGATGATCGGTGCGCCCAAGGTATTGTATAGGCCCAACCCCTCAATCACTTTAAAGCGGGCAATTTCCACCACGAAAGTAGGAACCAGCATGCCCATATAAAAGCAGCCCATGATAATTTTTTTGAAGCGAAAATCGAATCGTTGCAGACAATACGCCGTCACCGAACCGAACAACACATTAAAGAAAATACTGATTACCAAAATGATGCCCGTATTTTTGAAGGCATTGGGCAACAGTTTTGCACCCAGTACTTCCTTATAGTTTTCCCAAGTCCATTCACTCAGAGCCGGTGGAAGAATGGCCGATGTATTGCCCAACTGCACCTGTGTTTTCACAGAAGTAAACAGTGTGACGAGCAACGGGCCAATGACCACTGCAACAATCACCACGGACACCAGATATTTCACGCACAGAATGAGAACACGTTTTGCTTTATCCAAATTCATAACGCATCCTCCTTACTGCCGGAAAACTTTTTTCAAGACTACATTCTGGAACAGGTACACCAGAATTACAATGACCATGATGGCAACTGCCATAGTGGCGGCCATACCGAAGCTGTTATACTTAAACGCAGTGTCGATGGTGTATAGCGTAAAGGTAGAAGAAGCGTAACCCGGTCCGCCATTTGTCATAATGAACGGAATATCAAAGCACTGCAACGTACCGCGAATGCAGTCAAACATAACAAAGCTAAATACCAACCAGATGGACGGAAGTTGAATGCGCCACAATTGTTGCCATGCATTGGCTCCGTCGATGCGAGCCGCCTCCATTACTTCCGTGGGAATAGACGTTAAGCCTGTGGAGAACAGCACAATGTGATAGCCGCTGAATCGCCAAGCGGACACGGACGCCAGCACAAAGTTAACCACCTTGGGATCACTCAGCCAGTTTTGAATCCACCCGCTCAAACCAAGGCTGGTCAGAATGTCGTTGAATGCACCGTTGACCGGCGAGAAAAAGTAGGAAAACGCATAAGACATACCTACGCCGTTGATGATAAAGGGCAGAAAAGCAATGGTCTTTACAAGGCCTGCTCCCTTAAATTTTGTATTCAGCATCACCGCAATGGAGAGCTCAATGGGAATCATCACCATGTGCACAGCCAAATAGATGAAATTGTTACGCAACGAAAGCCAAAGGTCCGGCGATTTCGTAAACATATCAATATAGTTCCCCACACCGATAAAGGTTCGATGTGGGGAAATTCCATCCCAGCTCGTGAAGCTCATGGCGATCAGATCCAACGAAGGATAAACCACAAACATCATAAGTAAGATCACTGGGATCGTCAGTGACAATAGGATGAAGCGGTTTCTGCTTTTTCTGATCGACTTCATATCGCTGTCCTCTTCAATTCAAATGGATCGCTTATTCCATGCCCAGTTTCTCACGGGCAGCGGACCAATCCGCATTCAGTTGGTCAAAAGCGGCTTCCAAATCAAAGCCCTCAGTCAGCATTTCGGTACCGACTTTGTTGTAATCAAATTTGCTCTCGTTCACAATGGCTGTATAGTCACCGGAACCGCCCATATAGGCTACGGTATTCACATTGGTCTGAGCCTCATCCGCATAAGCCATGTACGGATCTTTCTCTTTTTCAGCGGTGGTCATAGTGCTGTCGCTAGACAGTTTCTGCACATAGTCGCCGTAGAAATCATTGAAATAGAACTCGAGGAAGGCCTTTGCCAGTTCGGGGTTCTCAGAGTTGGTGGTTACACCCATAAAGAAGTCGCCCTGAGCGATGTGATTGATTGTTCCATCCTCGCCGGTGTAAGGTACATAGAAGCTCTTCAGCTCGCTCAGATCCACACCGCTGGCTTTAATTTTGGCCAAGCCCATGGAGTTATCGATCATCATACCAGCCTGCTTGTTCAGGAACAGGCTCAAGGTCTGGTCATAGCCCAGTCCGAGAGGATCGCTGCCCAGAACGCCACGGCTCAGCAAATCGTATACTTTTGTGTAAGCTTCGCGAATGGGCTCACCCTCAGCAAAGGGCTCGTCCACAGTCGCCATATAATCCCAGTAGGTGCCGTTGCCGGAGAAGCTGGCCGGAGAGTACTCCATCAAAGGATACATGGGCCAACTGTCCTTCGCACCCATACCAATTGCCATGAAGGAAGGATCATCGGCACCATAGTACTCCTGAAGGGTTTCACAGACAGTTACAAACTCATCCCAAGTCTGAGGAACTTCCACTCCAGCTTCCTCAAACAGGTCAGCCCAGTAATATACATAGTCGCTGGAAATCTTCTCGGGAATACCGATAACTTTTCCATCGTATACGCAATCCGCAGCCAGCACATTGTTGGCAGCAGCCTCAGTATCGCTCAGATCCAGCATATAATCGCCATATACGGAGAAATAGCGAGTCTGCAGATACATCAAATCAGGCAACTCGTTGGCAGAAGCACGAATCTTCATCTGGTTGAAGTACTCGGCGTCATCCTTGAATTCCTCAATTTCCAGTTCGACATTGGGGTACAACTCCTGGAAACGGCCCTCCAGATCCAACTCCTCATAGAAGTCGATGGCCTCATTATCCCAAGTAGCAAAAGTCAAAGTAGCTTTGATATTCGGGTCCAGCTCACCTTCGGCCACTGTGCTTCCGGAAGTTCCGGATGCAGCCGTGCTGCTGGATGTGCTCGCACCACAGCCTGCAAACAGGGCAGCCGCCATGCAAACGCTCAAAACAGTAGCAAAAACTTTTTTCATTGCGTTGTTTCCTCCTAAGTTGAAAATATCTTAGTCCTTTTCACACACCGGATACCCCGGTGACAACATTGAGCATAACACAAAAACTCCGTGTCTTAAAATGACACGGAGTTTGTTTTATTGATATTTTTTTACATTTTCTTTACGGTATTGTTTCGGGGTAGTACCTGTCACCTTTTTAAATACGCGCATAAAGTGTTCTACGTTATTGTAGCCCACAGCATCTGCGATTTGATACATGCGCATATCACTCTTTTCGAGTAAATCCTTGGCCGCTCCAACCCGCAACTGATTGAGATAATCCGAGTAAGAAACCTCGAATCGCTTTTTGAACAGTGTGCAAAAATATTTTTCATTATAGCCGCTGTGATCGGATACCTCTTTCAAAGACAACTCTGCCCGCATGTAATTATCTTCTAGGTATCGCTTGGCCTTCAACACCGAATCCGGAAAACGCTGGTCGTAATTGGACTCAAAATACTCCATGATTCGCCGCAACGCCGATGTAAAGTAAATGACCAAATCCCGCTGGGTCTCAATTCCCCGTATGCGAGCATACAACTGATGATCCAATCCAAGCTTATAAGCAATCTGCATATCGTAAAATCCCATCTCGTAATACAGATTATACAAATAAAGCAATGCAAGCGACTGCCCTTGTGCCAAAGGCAAATCCTGCATAGCACCCACCAGCTCATTCTTATACCGTTCCACCCCGGCAAAATCCGCGTTCATCACCGCACGGATAAACGGCATACAACTTTTTGCCTGACGCAGTGCCGTCACTGGGTCAAACTGTGTATAGTAGCTTTCATCATAGATGCGTCCCGGCCCCAACACGTAGCGCAGAGTCGTATTTGTCTCCGCTTGCTCCAAAACTTTGTAAAACACATCTGCCGGTCGCTTATGAGGGAAGGCAAGCCCCACCGTACAGGAAATATTCATGTAATTTTTCCATGCCTTTTGCACCAAAGCAAAAAACGCCCGTGCCTTCTCCACGGTTCGACCTGGCTGAGTAAGCGAGTAAAATACAAAATGGCGCGACACGTCCAACGAATAAAAACCGTCGGTCTGCTTCATTTGTGGCATCTGCATCACAAGACTGGTCAATGGCTGCGTCAAAGTCGCATGCACATCTCCACCCAGACGTGGCAGTTCCCGGTATATTTCATCCAGGAAAAAGCAGCCAATTACATACCCCTGTTCCAAATCCCCCAACGCATGAGGATCTGCGTTATGAAAAAACACATCGCCAAATATCGTACTCACATTGGTGACACTATCCGCCGGGGCCGTTTCCGTTTGGGAGGGGGGCAATTTTTCCTTTGCCTCGCGCACCAACTCCAGCAGTTTGTCCGAGGTGACTTCCTGCTTGAGCACGTAATCTGCCGCCCCCTTTTTAAACGCCTGCTTGACCTGCGGAAAATCATCAAACGCACTGAGTACCACAATGTAAGGGGACAAACCCATGGCATGTACCCGGTCAATTAATTCCAGGCCGTCGCACACAGGCATCCGAATGTCCGTAAAAATCAAATCTGCCGGATGACGTTCCAAAGCGTCCAAAGCAGCCTTTCCGTTTGGATAACAACCGTCCAGTACAAAGCCCTCGGCCTGCCAATCGACCATCTTTTCCAGTGCCGTGCGAACCATCATCTCATCATCCACAATCATTGCCCGAAGCATTCGCATCCCCCTTTCCATCGGCCAAGGCAGGCAATGTGACATACACGCAAGTGCCCTGTTCCACACCGCTCTTAACCGTCAGGCCATATTCTTCGCCATATTGCAGTTTTAATCTCCGCTGTACATTCCACAATCCAATCGAATGTCCGGTCCTTTCTTTCGGACCTGCTAAACAGGCTCGCACCTGCTCATCGGTCATTCCCGACCCGTTGTCTTTGACACAAATGTACAACACACCGTTTTCTACCCGGCCGGTCAATACGATGGTACCATCTTCTCGTCCATCCAATCCGTGAAAAATTGCGTTTTCCACCAAAGGCTGCAAAAGCAACTTGGGAAGCCTGCAGCAAAGACTTTCCTCTGTAAACTCTTTTTTTACTTCGAAGCTGTTTCCATAGCGGATTTCCATAATTTGAATATATGCATCCAGCAGCCGAACCTCGTCCGTCAACGTGTACCGCCTGTTTCGGTTTCTCAATACGCAATCCAAAATACTCATCAGATTGGCAGCCATGTCCCGAATCGAATCAAATTTTGCCATATCCGCCATAAACCGAATGGTATTGATGGTATTGAGAAGGAAATGCGGATTGATTTCACTTTGCAATGCTTTCAGCTCTTCTTGGTATTTTTCTTCCTCACGGCGACGGTTTTCTTCTGTCAATGTTTGCATCTTTTCGCCGGTTGCATTGT